>NZ_JBLTJC010000157.1:0-22932 GCF_048158785.1 Streptomyces colwelliae
CCATGAAGGCGCCGCTCGACTGGAGCAAGCCCAAGGGCGACACGATCGGGCTCGCCCTGGTCCGGGCGAAGGCCAGCGGCGCCGCGAGCAAGCGGATCGGCTCGCTCGTCTTCAACTTCGGCGGCCCGCGGCGGTCCCGGACGCGGGCACCGGAGCCCCGCTGAACTGGCTCGCCGGGCTGGTGCCGGTGGCGGCCGGGGTGACGGCGGGGTGGTTCGTGGCACGGGTCGCGGTGGACGGCACCGCGGGTCAACGGGGCGATGGCGCGGGCGAGTTGACGGAGGAGCGGAAGCGGAAGGCGGCCGGTGCCGGGCTCCGTCAACAGCCGACGCCGGCCCCCTCGGCGGTCCCCTGGGCGCAAGGCCGCACCGCCGCCACCGCGCTCCTCGCCGCCGCCCTGTGCGCCGTAGCGCTGGGTCTGCTCGCGGAGTTGTCCGGCGGGCCGCTCGGGGGTGCCGCGCTCGCACGGTTCGGGCCGGTGTGGTGGCAGACCGGGGGTGCGGCGCTGGGATGGATCGCGGCGGTGGCGGTGCCTACGGCGACGGGGCTGCGGGCGTGGCGACTGCGGGAACGCCGGGTGCCTGCGCCGACGACCGGGAAGTCGACGATCGGGAAGCCGCGCGAGGGTGGGGCCACGCCTGGGGCGGTGCCTGTCGCAGTGCCTGTCGGGGGTGACCCGGGGCGCTGGTTCCGGAGGCCGTTCGCGGTCGGCCGGGGTTGGTTCGCTCGCGGGCCGAAGGCGGAGCAGCCGGTCCCGGTCTCGGTGCCGGTTCCTGCCCAGGCTCCCGTCGACCAGCCGTACATCGCCTACGACCACGACTCCACGTTCGACCCGTACGACTTCCTGCCCGTCGACGTGCCGTCGGAGCCGGCGCCCACCCCCTGGTACGACGACGCCTCCCGCGAGGCCCGCTGGGCGGCCTTGAGGGAGGCGTCCACGCCACCTGAGCCCGAGCCGTCGGAACATTCGGACGAGCCGGAACCGCCAGTGCCGAACTGACCGGTGCCGTCTGTCAGTTGGCGGTCCCCAGGAAGCCCCGCAGCTCCTTCGGCAGGAGCTGGTTGCACGACTGCTTGGCCTCGTTCGTGAGGGCGTCGTTGGCGCAGGTGTAGTAGTCCTTGTAGGCCAGCTGCGCGACGAACATCGCGGCGACCAGGGCGATCGCCAGGGACGCGGTGACCAGGCCGCTGATCGCCGCCGTCGTCTGGGGGCGGGCCTGCGTCTCGGGCACCGCCGGGGTGTCCGGGTCGGCGGTGGGGGACTTGGCGCGCAGTGCGCTGCCGCCCCAGTAGATGGCCAGCGCGCCGAGCAGCAGGGCCACGTACGGCCAGCTGAAGAGGGCGAAGAAGAAGGCCCACATGCCGCTCAGCAGGGCGTAACGGGCGCGGCGCTGGGCCGGGTCCGTCGGGTCCCAGCGCATGCCGCCCTGGCCGGGACCGCCGCTGCCGGGGCCCTCGGGTCCGCCCTGTCCGGGGGGCCCGCCGGGCCGGTCGCCGAAGTTGCCCGGGGAGCGCCCCGGCTGCCGGTCGCTCCACTGACTGCCCCACGGTGAGTGACCGCCGTCACCCTGCGGGGCGTCGCCGTCCTCGCCGCTCTCCGGGCGCCGCGGCTGCCACGGCCGGTCCGGGGTGCCCTCGGGCGGCGGCGCGAAGGGATTGTCGTCCGGCGTCTTGTCACCCTGTTCCGAGGGCGCGTCGGGCGGCGACGAGGGCCGCTCCCGGAGCAGCACGGTGCCGCGCTCCCCTCCCAGCACCGGCTGCGGGGGGAACGTGAGAAGTCGCAGACTGCGGTCCGGCATCAAATGAGCGTCTTCCCCTTGGTGGATGTCTTGATGGATACGTCTCTCCGACATGAACTGTCACTTCATGAGCTGACACTTCACGAGCTGTCACTCCGTGAACGCGTCGCACGACAACGGCGTTCCCGAACCCGCTCTCCGCAGACGCTACCTTCCGGCCACGCCCCCGTCCCGTGGGGGCTGTCCGGTGTGCCGGTATCGTTGCTGACGGTCGGCCGCTTCGTAGACTTCCCCGTATCCCGGGGCGCGAAGCATTCGTATGAACGCACGAGACGTACGAATGCGAGAGACGGCCGTACAAGACGACGCTCCCCCGAGAAAGGGCCCCGCCGTGGCCGCCAAGCCCGTGGCCAAGCGCCTCGTCGTGCTGGTCTCCGGATCCGGTACGAATCTTCAGGCGCTCCTCGACGCCGTCGAGACCGCCGGCACCGAGGCGTACGGAGCCGAGATCGTGGCCGTCGGCGCTGACCGGGAGGGCATCGAGGGTCTGGCCCGTGCCGAGCGCGCCGGGCTGCCCACCTACGTCCGCAAGGTCAAGGACTTCGGGACCCGTGAGGAATGGGACGCGGCGCTGACCGAGGCGACCGCCGCGTACGAGCCCGATCTGATCGTGTCGGCCGGGTTCATGAAGATCGTGGGCAAGGAGTTCCTGGCCCGCTTCGGCGGCCGGGTCGTGAACACGCACCCCGCCCTGCTGCCCAGTTTTCCGGGAGCCCACGGCGTACGGGACGCGCTCGCGTACGGCGCCCGGGTCACCGGCTGCACCGTCCACTTCGTCGACGACGGCGTCGACACCGGGCCGATCATCGCTCAGGGCGTGGTCGAGATCCGGGACGAGGACGACGAGAGCGCTCTGCACGAGCGCATCAAGGAAGTCGAGCGCACGCTGCTCGTCGATGTCGTGGGGCGGCTCGCCCGCAACGGCTATCGCATTGAGGGACGAAAGGTAGTTATCCAGTGACCGCCGAGAACATCGAGAGCGGCAAGCGGGCCATCCGTCGCGCGCTCGTCAGCGTCTACGACAAGACCGGCCTGGAGGAGCTGGCCCGCGGCCTGCACGAGGCGGGCGTGGAGCTCGTCTCCACGGGCTCCACCGCCGGCCGTATCGCCGCCGCCGGTGTCCCCGTCACCAAGGTCGAGGAGCTGACCGGCTTCCCCGAGTGCCTGGACGGCCGGGTCAAGACCCTGCACCCCAAGGTGCACGCGGGCATCCTCGCCGACCTGCGCCTGGAGAGCCACCGTCAGCAGCTCGACGAGCTGGGTGTGGCCCCCTTCGACCTCGTGGTCGTCAACCTGTACCCGTTCCGGGAGACCGTCGCCTCGGGCGCGTCCCCGGACGAGTGCGTCGAGCAGATCGACATCGGCGGCCCGTCGATGGTCCGCGCCGCCGCCAAGAACCACCCGTCGGTCGCGGTCGTCACCAGCCCCGCGCGCTACGCCGACGTGCTGAGCGCCGTACAGACCGGCGGCTTCGACCTCACCACCCGCAAGCGGCTCGCGGCGGAGGCGTTCCAGCACACGGCGTCGTACGACATCGCGGTCGCCGGCTGGTTCGCGAGCGCCTACGCGCCCGTGGACGACTCGCTGTTCCCGGACTTCCTGGGTGCCACCCTGGAGCGCAAGAACACCCTCCGGTACGGCGAGAACCCGCACCAGCCCGCCGCGCTCTACGTCGACGGCACCGGCGTCGGTCTCGCCGAGGCCGAGCAGCTGCACGGCAAGGAGATGTCGTACAACAACTACACGGACACCGATGCCGCGCGCCGGGCCGCGTACGACCACGCCGAGCCCTGTGTCGCGATCATCAAGCACGCCAACCCGTGCGGTATCGCGGTCGGTTCGGATGTCGCCGAGGCGCACCGCAAGGCACACGCGTGTGACCCGCTGTCGGCGTTCGGCGGCGTGATCGCCGTCAACCGGCCGGTCAGCAAGGAGATGGCGGAGCAGGTCGCCGAGATCTTCACCGAGGTCATCGTCGCGCCGGACTACGAGGACGGCGCCCTCGAAGCCCTCGCCAAGAAGAAGAACATCCGGGTCCTGAAGACCTCGGGCGGGCCCCTCCACCCGGCCGAGGTCAAGCCCATCGACGGTGGCGCCCTGCTCCAGGTCACCGACCGCCTCCAGGCCGACGGCGACGACCCGGCCAACTGGACGCTGGCGACGGGCGACGCGCTCTCCGCGTCCGACCTCGCCGACCTCGCCTTCGCCTGGAAGGCCTGCCGCGCGGTGAAGTCCAACGCGATCCTGCTCGCCAAGGACGGTGCCTCGGTCGGCGTCGGCATGGGGCAGGTCAACCGGGTCGACTCCGCGAAGCTCGCCGTCGAGCGGGCCGGCGAGGAGCGGGCGCGGGGGTCGTTCGCGGCCTCGGACGCGTTCTTCCCGTTCCCGGACGGGCTTGAGGTCCTGACCGACGCGGGCGTCAAGGCCGTTGTCCAGCCCGGCGGTTCGCTCCGCGACGAGCTGACCATCGAGGCCGCGAAGAAGGCGGGCGTCACGATGTACTTCACGGGGACGCGGCACTTCTTCCACTGAGGCCGACGGGAGTTGAAGCAGGGGCCGTGTCACCACGTGGTGACACGGCCCCGGAAAAGCCACAAGCCGGCGGGTTGCCCGGTGAATTACTGGGTGCGGATCACGATCGAACCGCAGATCTTGTCCGCGAACGTCTGACGCTTCGCGTCCCACGCCGGCCACAGGAAGCCGATGTAGCAGGCGATGCCGTCCAGGAAGTGGGCGAGGCGGCGGACGAACGCCATGCCGACGCCGAGGGGCTGGCCGTCGCTCTCGCGGACCAGGCGGATGCCCAGCGCCTGCTTGCCTACGGTCTGGCCGGTGCGGCCCTCGCGTATCAGCTGCCAGATGAAGAGGCCGAGGAGGAGGATGCCGCCGATGCCCAGCAGCGCGCTGTTCTTGGTCGTGATGCCGACGATGTACAGGACGTACGGCACGGCGAAGACGAGGCCGTCGACCAGTGTGCCGAGGAAGCGCTGACCCCAGTTCGCGTACGGCGGGGTCGCGCCGTAACCGGGCTGCTGGTAACCGGGGTAGGCCGGCTGCTGCGGGTAGCCGTAGCCCTGCTGCGGCGGGACACCCTGGGGGGCGCCCTGCGGGTAGCCGTAGCCCGGCTGGCCCTGGGGCTGCTGCGGCTGGCCGTAGCCCGGCTGGGGGTTCTGCTGCGGCTGCCCGTAGGGGTTGTTCGGGTCGTAACTCATGACGGGTTTTCCTCCGTTGGCAATGCGGGGACGATGCGGATTGCGCGGAGGTACATCACGAGATGAGCGGTTTGCCCCCCAACACCTACCGCAATACTGCGGCGTTCATCGTTCTATTCGGGGCGATATTTTGTCCAGCGGCATTCCATAGGTGTTGTGTAAGTGCAACATCAGTGATCATGGCGATACACCCGGGGTGTACCCGGATTGGAACCCGGAGGGCGTCATCCGCGAGGATGGGTCCATGACCGCCCAGATTCTCGATGGCAAGGCCACCGCAGCCGCGATCAAGTCCGATCTGACCGCCCGCGTGGCGGCGCTGAAGGAGAAGGGCGTCACGCCCGGCCTCGGCACGATCCTGGTCGGGGACGACCCCGGCAGCCAGAAGTACGTCGCCGGCAAGCACCGGGACTGCGCCCAGGTGGGCATCGCGTCCATCCAGCGCGAACTGCCCGCCACCGCCTCGCAGGAGGAGATCGAGGCGGTCGTGCGTGAGCTGAACGAGGACCCGGCCTGCACCGGCTACATCGTCCAACTCCCGCTCCCCAAGGGCATCGACGAGAACCGCATCCTCGAACTCATGGACCCGGACAAGGACGCCGACGGCCTCCACCCGATGAACCTCGGCCGTCTCGTCCTCAACGAGCCCGCCCCGCTGCCCTGCACCCCGAACGGCGTCCTCACCCTGCTGCGCCGCTACGGCGTGGAGATCAAGGGCGCCGAGGTCGTGGTCGTCGGCCGCGGTGTCACCATCGGCCGCCCGATGCCCCTCCTCCTGACCCGGCGCAGCGAGAACGCCACCGTGACTCAGTGCCACACCGGTACGCGCGACCTCTCCTCGCATCTCAAGCGCGCCGACATCATCGTCGCCGCCGCCGGTTCCGCCCACCTGATCCGCCCCGAGGACGTGAAGCCGGGCGCCGCCGTCCTGGACGTCGGCGTCTCCCGCAACGCCGACGGCAAGATCGTGGGCGACGTCCACCCCGGCGTCGCCGAGGTCGCCGGCTTCATCTCCCCGAACCCCGGCGGAGTCGGCCCGATGACCCGCGCCCAGCTGCTCGTCAACGTGGTCGAGGCGGCGGAGCGCAGTGTCGCCTGAGGGCAAGGACGCCGGTAAGGGCGTGGAGGACATCGAGGTGACGGACCCCGGCACGAGCGCGGACGCCGCGGACGACATCGAGGTCACGGACCCGGTCAGCGCGCCCGACGCCGAGGGCAGGCCGCGCCGCACCACCCGCCGCTTCCCCCTCTTCACCCGGGACACCGCCCGCCCCGAGGGCGGCGGCCGGGCCGCCCCGCGCGACGCCCCGGCACCGGCCCGCCAGTGGCCGATCCTCGCCGTCCTCGGCACGGTCGGCCTCGGCCTCCTGCTGACCGCCTTCGACGTCTTCCGCTACGGCACCCTGCTCATCGGCGCCGCCCTGCTGGCCGGCGCCGTCCTGCGCTGGGTCATGCCGGACGTCGGCATGCTCGCCGTACGCTCCCGCTTCACCGACATCGTCACCTACGCCGTGCTCGGCCTCGCGATCGTCCTGCTGGCGATGATGGCGCAGCCGAAGCCGTGGCTGACGATCCCGTACCTGAAGGACACGCTGCACTACACGGTCAACAGCAACTAGCTTGCCGCGCGCGGCAGTTCGCGACACACGACGGCGGCCCGTCCCCTCCCCCGAGCAAGGACGCGCCGCCGTCTGCATTCACCTTGGCGCGCTGCGAGCGTGCTGTTCAACGGCTGTCGGCGCGCTGTGGCAGGGAGGTGACCGTTTCGCTACGGGGTCCGCACCGCCCGGCGACGAGGGAACCGTTCCCCTTCCGGTGTCGTCATTTCGCTCGGAGCGGGCGCAAGGGGACGCCGAGGACACCGGGGAGGTGCGATGGGCGGCTGGCAGCCGCTGCCGGACGAACTGCCGGCGGAGGTACGGCACTTCGTGGAGCAGCTGCGCCTCCTCAAGGACCGCACCGGGCTGAGCCTGGTGGCGCTCGGCGCGCGCACCGCGTACAGCAAGTCCTCCTGGCACCGCTATCTCAACGCCACCCAGCCCCCGCCCCGGCAGGCCGTTCTCGCCCTGTGCCGGGTGGCTGGCGTCGACCATGAACGCATCGGTGTGCGCTGGGAGTTGGCGGTCCAGGCCTGGCCCCGGCAGATACCGGTCCCCGAGCGGGCGGAGGGCGGGGACGGGGACGAGTACCGGGACGATCCGACCCTTCCCTGGTGGGACACGCCACCCGAAGAGCCGCAGGGCGAGCCCGGCGGACGACTGCTCCGGTACGCGCTGTCGCTGTTGTTCCTCATGCTTCTCATGGCTGTCGTGGGAGTCGTCGTACTGGGGTGAACAGCCCTGTGTGTCCGGTGTGTCGATGTATTGACAAGTTTGCGGATTTGCAACGAACCCGACCAACAACCGCGTTAGCGTGGGCAATTCAGGGCAGAGGGGGGAAAGCAATGCCTCGTTGGAGGGCTTTGCCGGATGAACTCGATCCGCAGGTCAGGGAGTTCGCGGGCCAGCTGCGCAGGCTCGTGGACCGCAGCGGCCTGAGCATCGCGGCGGTGGCCGACCGCACGGGCTACAGCAAGACGTCCTGGGACCGCTATCTCAACGGCCGGCTCCTCGCACCGAAGGGCGCGATCGTCGCCCTGGCCGAGGTCACCGGCACCAGTCCCGTTCATCTGACCACGATGTGGGAGCTCGCCGAGCGCGCCTGGAGCCGCTCGGAGATGCGGCACGACATGACCATGGAGGCGATCCGGGTCTCCCAGGCGCGGGCGGCGCTGGGGGAGTTCGGAGCGCCCCCGGCACCCGCGCAGGGCGGCGGCAAGGCGGGCCGTAAGGGTGGCGGCAGTGTCACCGCGACTCCGGGGATCGCGGGCCCGGCGGGAGTGTCCCCGACGGTGCCGCCGCAGCCGACGGCGGCCGACAGCGACGTACGGGAAGGTGCTTCGGACGTACGGGAAGGTGCTTCGAGGGACGTACGGGAGGGTCCGTCCAAGGTCGCCAACTCGTGGGGGATCGCCGGGTATCCGGGGCCGAGGGAATCCGGTGCCGGAGCGGCGGCCGTGCGGCCCGAATCCGAGGTACCCGAGGTACCGGTCTCCTATGGTGGCCCCTCGCAGCCGTCCCGGCCCGCGCCGCCCGACGGGGTGGGCGGCGCCAAGCGGCGGGCTGTGATGTTCGGGGCCGGGGTTCTCGGGGTGCTCGTCGTGATCGCGGCCGTGTTCCTGTTCACCGACAAGGGCGGCGAGGACAAGAAGGCCGGGGCCGCGCACACCTCGGCCTCTGCGCCGGCCAGTACCAACCCCGACCTGCCTGCCGGGGTGAAGTGCGTGGGCGCCGGCTGTACCGGCAAGGACGCCGAGGCGATGGGCTGCACCACGGACGCGGGCGCGGTGACCACCGCCAAGACCGCGACCGTCGGCACGACCGTCGTCGAGGTCCGCTACAGCAAGACCTGCGGTGCCGCCTGGGGCCGTATCACCACGGGTGTGGCGGGGGACTCCGTCCAGGTCAGCGCGGGGACCGCCAAAGAGGCCGACACGATCACGGCGGCCGACGACGCCATCGCGTACACCCCGATGGTGGCCGTGAAGGACGCCGGCGAGGCCAAGGCCTGCGTGACGCTGGCCTCGGGGCAGAAGGGGTGCACCACCTAGGTCGCCGGTGGGCCGCGTGTGTGGGGATTCTGTGTACATGGGGAATGCCCGCTCCGGATCGGGGCAGGCGGCAAGTACCCCCACGGGAGTCCGGACACCCGGTGCCCCCCCCACGGCGGTCGTCCGGTGTTCCTCTCCCGAGCCGGACGGCCGCCTTTTGCGTGTCCCGATCCCGGCGCTGTGGGGTGGGCCACACGGACCCGGGAGTCCGGGATCGCGGATGCGCGATAGCCTGACCGGTGGATCTCTCGACGCCAAGAGATCGATCATTTGTACGTCCCGCACCCCGGGGCAGTGCCGCCCCACCGCCAGCTGTCATAACGGAGAACGCCATGACCCGCACTCCCGTGAACGTCACCGTCACCGGCGCGGCCGGCCAGATCGGTTACGCCCTGCTCTTCCGCATCGCCTCCGGCCAGCTGCTCGGCGCGGACGTGCCGGTCAAGCTGCGTCTCCTGGAGATCACCCCGGCGCTCAAGGCCGCCGAGGGCACGGCGATGGAGCTCGACGACTGCGCCTTCCCGCTCCTTCAGGGCATCGACATCACGGACGACCCGAACGTCGCCTTCGCCGGCACGAACGTCGCCCTCCTCGTCGGCGCCCGCCCCCGCACCAAGGGCATGGAGCGCGGCGACCTGCTCTCCGCGAACGGCGGCATCTTCAAGCCGCAGGGCAAGGCCATCAACGACAACGCCGCGGACGACATCAAGGTCCTCGTCGTCGGCAACCCGGCCAACACCAACGCGCTCATCGCGCAGGCCGCCGCCCCGGACGTACCGGCCGACCGCTTCACCGCGATGACCCGCCTGGACCACAACCGCGCGCTGACCCAGCTCGCGAAGAAGACGGGCACCACGGTCGCCGACATCAAGCGCCTGACCATCTGGGGCAACCACTCCGCCACCCAGTACCCCGACATCTTCCACGCCACGGTCGCCGGCAAGAACGCCGCCGAGACCGTGAACGACGAGAAGTGGCTGGCCGAGGAGTTCATCCCGACCGTCGCCAAGCGCGGCGCCGCGATCATCGAGGCGCGTGGCGCGTCCTCCGCGGCCTCCGCCGCCAACGCCGCCATCGACCACGTCCACACCTGGGTCAACGGCACGGCGGACGGCGACTGGACCTCCATGGGCATCCCGTCGGACGGTTCCTACGGCGTCCCGGAGGGCCTCATCTCCTCCTTCCCGGTCACCACGAAGGACGGCGTCTACGAGATCGTCCAGGGCCTGGACATCAACGAGTTCTCCCGCGCCCGCATCGACGCGTCGGTGAAGGAGCTGGAGGAGGAGCGCGAGGCGGTCCGCTCCCTCGGCCTGATCTAGTCGTCCGAGGGGCCGTTCTCGACGGCTCTGTCACGGGCTTGCGCGGGCCCTGTTCCGGTTACTGCCGGAGCGGGGCCCGTTCCCTGTTTCCGCCGCTAACTTCGGAAGAGGTACGTGGTGGGTGATTCGGGGGGTTCGTGATGAGTGACTGGGATCGTTACGGGGCGGAACGCGGGCCGAGCGAGGAGCGCGGGCAGGCGGCCTGGTCGGTGTGGTCGACGGCGGAGACGCAGACCTCGCTGACCCCGCCGGCGTGGGTGTCTCCACCGGCTTTCGCGCCGACTCCGGCCCCAACTCCGGCCCCAACTCCCGTTCTCGCGCCCGCTCCCGGCGGTCGCGCCTGGCGGCTGGTCCTCGCGGTGGCTCTCGCGGTGGTGTTGGGCGCGGGTGCCGGGGGCGGTCTCTGGTACGTCATGCACGGGCGCGGCACGCACGACCACACGGACACCAGCGCGCGTGCGAGCACGACCGGGCCCGGATCGTCGTACCGCACCGCCCAGGACCCCACCGGCTACACGGTCGCCGTCCCCAAGGGCTGGACCCGTACCCAACGGCAGGGTGCGCAGGCCCCGGTGGTCACCTACGACTCCCCGGACGGCACCCGCCGCCTCCAGATCTTCCGCGTCTCGGAGAACTCCCCGGCCGAGTCCCTCGACCTCGCGGAGAACGACCCCGGCTACGGCTTCGTCCGCCAGCCCGGTTACCAGGTCATCGACCGCGCGTCCGGCCCCAGTTGGGCCGAACTCACCTATCGCTACGACGACCAGGGCAAGGGCGCGCGCCGGGTGATCGACCACCGCTTCGCGGCGGCGGACGGCTCGTTCTACGCGGTCCGGTCCAGTGGCCCCGAGTCTGTCGATCCCGCCCTGGTCAGGGGCCCGCTCGCCGCGGCGGTGGATTCCTTCTGCCCGGCGGGGACCAGCTGCTGACTACTCCATCCCCCGCTTCCCCGGCGCCCAGAACGGCTTCGTGAGAACGGAACGCCGGTCCCAGCCCAACTCCCGTACGAGCACCTGCCGGACCTGCTGCACGGTACGGGCCTCCCCGGCGACGTACGCGATGCCGCCGGGCTCGGGAGCGAGCTGTTGTACCGCGTCGGGGAGTGAAGTCCCGCCCCTGGTGAGCCAGTTGAGGCGGTCGGAGTGCGCCGACGGCAGCCGGTCCCCGTCCGACTCCGTCTCGACGCAACCGGAGACCCGCGCCCCCTCGGGCAGCGCGGCCAGCATCGCGCCGAAGGCGACGGAGGCCGTCTCCTCGCCGACGAAGACGTGGTGGGAGGCGTCGGGGCGGAGCGTGAAGGTGCCCTCGGGCTTGCGCAGGCGCACCTGTTCGCCGGTGCCGACGCTCTTCCCCCAGCGGGCCCCGGGTCCCCCCTCGGAGTGGTCCAGCACGCACAACTCGACGGCGCCGGACGGGTCGTAGCGCCAGATGGAGTACGTGCGCAGGGTCAGGCCGGTGACCAGGACGCGGACCTGCTGGCCGGGGCGGACGTCGAGTCCGGCGAGGGCGTCGCTCTCGATGCGCAGGCGGCGCATGCGGGCGGTGATCGGTTCGGCGGCCGTGACGGTGCCTCGGAGTGTCACCAGGTCGAGGACGGGGTTCAGGAGGGCGGACGGCACAGGGGGCTCCTCAACTGGGCGGCGCGTGTGGGGAGTTGGCGATCAGGAGTGGCGGGCTGGACGCGATAGTACGCGTTCCTCGTCGGACGCGATAGTGCGTGTGGTGGTCTTGTGGTCGCGGTGCCCGGCGATCACGAGCGCGGTGGCCGCGAGGACGATCAGGGCGACTGTGCGCAGCGCCGGGGCCATGCCGTGGGCGAGGTCGGGGTGGGCGGCCAGGATCGTGCCGGTGACCGCCACGCCCAGGGCCGCGCCGAGTTCGCGGGCCGAGGTGCCCAGGCCGGAGCCGAGGCCCGTCTGGTGCGGTGGCAGCGAGGTGACGACACCGACCGTGAGCGCGGGCATGGAGAGCCCGGTGCCCGCCGAGATCACGAGCAGCCAGCAGGCGTACGTCCAGTACGGGGTGCCCGCGTCGGCGGTGGACGCGCCCAGCAGGCCCAGGCCGATGAGGGCGAGACCGGTGCCGATGGCCGGGCGTGGGCGGTGCGACCAGCGGACGGCGAGTTTCGGGACGAGGGCCATGCCGATCGTCAGCGGCACGATCGCGACGCCGGTGACGGCGGCGCCGTAGCCTTTGATGCCTTGCAGGTACTGGGAGTTGACGTAGAAGAGGGAGAACAGGCCGAAGAAGCCGGTGGCCGTGCCGAGGGTGGCCGCGCGGAGGGTGGGGGAGGTGAAGACGCGCGGGTCGAGGAGCGGGGTGCGGGAGCGCAGGGCGTGGATGGTGAAGGTGGCGAGGAGTACGGCGCCTGCCGCGAAGGCCGTGATGATGCGCGGGGAGGTCCAGCCGTAGGTGGGGCCCTCGATGATGCCGGAGAGGACGGCGACCAGGCCGGTGGTCAGGAGGGCGGTGCCGGTGGGGTCGAGGTTGCTGTGCGCGGCGCGGTCCGTGCGGGGTGTGGTGAGGGCGACCGCGAGGGCGAGCAGGGCGGCGAGCGGGACCATCACCCCGAACAGGGCGCGCCAGGACAGGAATTGGCCGACCAGGCCGCCGCCGAGGTTCCCGGCGAGTCCGCCGAGGCCGAGCGCGAGGGTCCAACTGCCCATGGCACGGGCCCGGTTCTCCGGGGCGGACAGGTGCACCAGGATCGACATCGTCGCGGGCGTGATCAGTGCCGCGCCCGCGCCGGACAGGCCGCGGCCCGCGATCAGCGTCGCCGGGTTCCGGGCCAGCGCGCTGGTGGCGGCGCCCACCGCGAACAGGGCGAGACCGGCGAGCAGTGCGCCCTTGCGGCCGTGCCGGTCGCCCATCGCTCCGGCCGGGATGAGGAGTCCGGCGAAGACGATGACGTACGCGTCGACCATCCACAGCAGTTCGGTGTGCGAGGGGTGCAGGGAGGACGAACTCAGCTGTGGGATGAGGAGGTTGATGGCGGCGACCATGCTCTGCGCGACGAGGACGCAGGCGCAGAGGGCCAGGAGTGTCGACCGTTTCAGGGCGTGAGGGGGCACGGCTCCTCCGGGGAGCTTCGGTGTGGTGTGGGGTGCCCTGTCACCGTAGGCTCGGGAGTGACCTGCTTTCCAGTGCAGCCTTTGCAAGGGGCGAATGCGTGTGACGCAATCCAGTGCCGCCGGAGGATTGGACCTCAATCTGCTGGTCGCCCTCGATGTGCTGCTGGAGGAGCAGAGCGTGCAGGGTGCCGCACACCGGCTGCATCTCTCCGAACCCGCGATGAGCCGCACGCTCGGCCGTATCCGCAAAGCGCTCGGTGATCCCGTACTGGTGCGTGCCGGGCGGAAGATGGTGCCCACTCCGCGTGCGCTGGCGGTGCGGGCGGAGGTGAGCGCGGTGGTGGAGCGGGCGCGGGCCCTGTTCGCGCCGGGCCGGGACACCGACGTCAGGACCGTCAGCCGTACGCTCACGATCATCGGGCACGACGCGATCGCCGCGCTGTACGGCGCGGCGCTGTTCGCGCGCGCCGCCGAGGAGGCGCCCGGGATCCGCATCCGGTTTCTCTCCGAGAGCCATGTCGACGCGCCGTTCCTGCGGCAGGGGACCGCCGACCTGGAGGTGGGGGTCATCGACTCCACGGCGCCCGAGGTGCGGGTGGAGACCCTGCACGAGGACCGGATGGTCGGGATCGTCCGGGCCGGACATCCGCTGCTGGAGGGGGAGTTGACCCCGAAGCGGTTCGCCGAGTCGGGGTCCCATCTGCTCGTGTCGCGGCGCGGCAAGCTGCACGGTCCCGTCGACGCCGCGCTCGCCGAACTCGGCCTGGAACGGCGGGTGGTGGGCTCCGTCGGCACCCTGCCCGCCTCGATGTTCGTGCTGCGCGACACCGACCTGATCGGGCTGACCAGCTCCTGGGGGCTGCCGATGGTCGCCGAGTTCGGCCTGGTCACCTTCGAGGTGCCCCTCGAACTGCCCCCGCTCCCCGTGGGGTTGGCCTGGCACCCGCGCCACGAGGCCGACCCGGCGCACGCGTGGCTGCGGGGCGTCGTACGGGAGTTGATGGGGGAGTGGTCGGCGGCCGTCTCCTAGACGTCGGTACCTGGGGCGAGCGCTGAGCGGATGGCTTCCGCCGCGGCGAGCAGCGCGTCCCGCGCCGGGGGACAGATGCCCGGAACGTTGACGGCACTGTGCGCGAGGCTCGGTGTCCGTAGCTGTGTGACGGGCACGCCGGCCAGTTCGAGTCTGCGTGCGTAGACCTCGCCCTCGTCACGCAGGACGTCGAATCCGGCGGTCGAGATGTAGGCCGGTGCCACCCCGGACAGGTCGTCGGCCAGCAGCGGGGAGACGCGCGGATCGGTGGCCGAACCGTGGTCGCCCAGGTAGGACCGCCGGTAGAGGTCCATGTCGGCTTCGGTCATGGTGAACCCCTCGCCGAACAGCCGGTACGACGCCCGCTTGGTCGACAGATCCGTGGCCGGCTGGAAGAGCACCTGTAGCGCCGGAGTCGGAGTTGTAGTCGTAGTCGTAGTCGGTCCGCGGCGAGCGGCACGAGCCGTCTCCTGGGCGATGACGGCGGCCAGGTTGCCGCCCGCGCTCTCGCCGCTGACGCCGATGCGGGCCGGGTCCAGCCCGTACTCCTCGGCGTGGGTCGCCACGTGGGTGTAGGCGCCGAGCGCGTCGTCGAGGGCGGCCGGGAACGGGTTCTCCGGGGCCAGCCGGTAGTGGACCGAGATCACGACGATGCCGGCGTGGTGCGCGAGCCACCGGGAGACGGCGTCGGCCGCCGCGAGGTCTCCGAGGGTCCAGCCACCTCCGTGGAAGTGGACGAGCCCGCCGGCGGGGGCGGTGAGTCCGGCCGGACGGTAGATCCGGGCCGGCAGGTCGAGGTGAGCGGCGGGAATCGTGATGTCCTCGACCGATTCGATGGGCAGCTCGTCGCCGAAGATCCATGCTTCCGCCAGCAGTTGCGCGCGGGCCTTCTCGATCGGCATGGAGGCGAAGTCGCCCAGGCCGGCCAGGTGGATCAGACGCAGACCGACCTGGGTGTTGACGTCCAGCGTCTGGCCGTCGACCACGGTCGGCCGGCCCGCGAGTGCGCGCTTGAGGGGAGCGGGGAGCCTGACCAGGGTCCGCACGACGTGCCGTGCGACGCGGTCGGCGAGTGAGTGCTTCACGGCGCGCTCAGCAGGTGAGCGCTTGACAGGTGCCTTCATCGCTTCGTCACTCCAGGGTATGCGCCGAACACTTCACTGACTCCGAACGCGCGTTGCAGCCGGGCGTCGACAGAGGGCGCGACGAGGGCGAGCGACGCCTGGATCCGCTGCTCGATCGGTGCGACCACGATCTCGTCGACGTTCTTCTCGATGCTGCGGATCACCGCTCGCGTGACATCGTCGGGCGACACCGTCCGCACCCCCTTGGGCAGCGCGACTCCGCTGTCGGCGTACATCCCGGCCTCGCTCACGAAGGTCGGCTCGACGATCGAGACACCGACTCCTGTGCCGTGCAGATCCTGCCGGTGCGCGAGGGCGAATCCGCGCAGGCCGAACTTGGTGGAGTTGTACAGCGCCGAACCCTTCGAAGCGGTACGACCGGACAGCGATCCGATGAGCACGATGTGGCCGCGTCCGCGTCCGACGAGCTGTGGTGTGACGGCCCGGGTGAGCAGGATCGGGGTGAGCAGGTTGACGTCGACCGTGCGGGCGATCTCCTCCTCGGAGAAGTCGACCACCGGGCCGACCGACGAGAGTGCCGCGTTGTTGATCAGGATGTCGACCGGTCCCGCTTCGTCCAGCAGCCGCGTGACATCGGCGGGGACCGACAGGTCGGCGGCGATCGACGTCGCGCCGGTCTCGGCGGCGAGACGTTCGAGGGCTTCCACCCGGCGGCCCGTGAGGATCAACTCCGCGCCGTGGGCGCGCAATGCCCGGGCCATGCCGCTACCGAGGCCGCCGGTCGCCCCGGTCAGCAGGATGCGGGATCCGCGCAGTCTCACGTTCATCGTTTCTCCTGGGTGGGAGGCCGCGAGCGCCGACGGGCTCGAGGTGGAAGTCGGACTCGTCCAGCCGGCGGGTGCGGGCCGCGTACTCGAAGGTGAAGCCGGGCCATTGGATGGTGTTCTTGCCGGACGCGGTCCGGTACCAGCTGTCGCATTCCTGGGCCCACACGCTGGTGCGGATACGTCGCTGGAGGGCGGCGTTGGAACCGGCCTGCACGGCGGACCAGACCTCCAGCCAGGCGATGTCGCCCTTGGCCAGCCGCCTGACGGCTTGCAGCACGTAGTTGATCTGCGCTTCCAGCATCAGGACGACCGAGCTGTGGCCGAGGCCGGTGTTCGGGCCGTAGAGGATGAACAGGTTGGGGAAGCCGGCGACGCTGATGCCCAGGTGTGCTTCGGCGCCGTCCTGCCATTCCTTGTGCAGGACCCGGCCGTTGCGTCCGGTGACGTGTATGGGGCCGAGGATTTCGGTGGCCTTGAAACCGGTGCCGTAGATGATCGCGTCGACTTCGTGGTGGCTGCCGTCGGAGGTCCTGACGCCGGTGGGCGTGACCTCGGTGATCGCCGCGGTGACGATGTCGACGTTGTCGCGGGTCAGGGCTCCGTAGTACTCGTTGGAGAGGAGGATGCGCTTGCAGCCGATCGGGTCCTCGGGGGTCAGTGTGGTGCGCAAGGCGTCGTCGGTGACCTGACGCGAGATATGGCGTCGGAACTGCCGGTCGGCGATCTTGAGCAGCCGGGGAAACCTGGTGAACGCGGCGCCGCGTGGTTCCAGCTGCCAGTAGGTGAGCCAGCGTGAGAGCCGCTGAAGACCCGGAATCCTGCGGAACGCCGTGCGGGCGATCGGGGCGTAGGGGTGGTCCGGCTTGGGGATGACGTGCGCGGCGTTCTTCTGGAACAGCGTCAGCCGCGCGACGCGGGGCGCGATGGCCGGGACGAACTGGACGGCCGAGGCGCCGGTGCCGACGACGGCGATGGATTTTCCGGTCAGGTCGTAGTCGTGGTTCCAGGTCGCGGAGTGGAACTGCTCGCCCTGGAAGGTGTCGAGTCCGGGGATGGCGGGGACGAGCGGACGGTTCAGGAGGCCGGTGGCGGCGATGAGGATGTCGGCGACATGGACGGACCCGTCCTCGACGGTGATGGTCCAGGTGGCCGATTCCTCGTCGAACTCCGCGGTGGTCACAGGGGAGTTGAAGCGGATGTGGGGCGTGACGCCGAACGTGTCCGCGGTGTCCCGCAGGTACTGGTGGATCTCGGCCTGCGGAGCGAAGCGTCGGGACCATGCGGTGTTCTGGGCGAATGAGTACGAGTACAGGTGTGAGGGGACGTCGCATGCGGCGCCCGGATAGGTGTTGTCCCGCCAGCAGCCGCCGACGTCGTCGGCCTTCTCGAAGAGCGTCAGGTCGTGGAATCCGGCTCTCTTGAGTCGAGCGGCCATGCCGAGGCCGGCGAAGCCGGTGCCGATGATCGCGATCGAGGCGGTGTGCGCCATCTTTCAGGCCCTTCCGTGATCCGTCCTGACCTCGATGTTCCGCTTCTCGATCAGCGGGGAGGAGGTGTCCGTCGGCGCCGGAGTTGTTAGATTCGGCGGAGCCGCGAGAGTTGTTGGATTCGGCAGAGGCTCGAAAGCTGTTGGTTTCCGCGGGGGCTCGAAGGCTGTTGGATTTGGCGGAGGCCCGAACGGAGGCACCGATGGTTCAGTGGGAGATTCCCCGGCCGCCGACCAGCGTGTCGGTGCTCGTCGACCTCGGTGTCGAACTCGGCGTGCCCGCGACCGCGTCCCTCGCCGGCACCGGACTCACCGAAGCGGAGCTGAGCGAAACCGGTACCGAGGTGACCGCACGCCAGGAGCAGGTGGTGGTCGGCAACCTGCTGGCAGCGACCGACGGCCGGGGCCGGCTCGGGCTGGAGGCCGGCGGCCGCTTTCACCTCACGTCCTTCGGCTTCTGGGGTTTCGCCCTGGTGAGCAGCCCGACCCTCGGCGCCGCGATCAAGATCGCACTTCAGTACCTCGACCTCACGTACGCGTGGTCGCACTTCGACCTCCGGCGCACCGGTGACGAGGCCCAGTTGGTACTCACCGCCCCGGATGTGCCCGAGCCGTTGCGGCGCTTCACCGTCGAACGTGATCTCGCGGTCATCGCCGCGCTGCAACGGGAACTCTTCTCCACCCAGCTCCAGATCCGACGCCTGGTGCTCTCCTTCCCGCCGGCGGACCCGGAGCCGTACGAGCAAGTCCTGCGTGTCACGCCGGAGTTCGACGGCGACGAGACATTCCTCGCCCTGGACGCCGCGCTGCTCGACCTGCCGATGCCGCAGGCCAACGCGCACACCCAGGCGCTCGCGCAGGAGCAGTGCCGGGAGCTGCTCGACCGCGGCAGCGCCCGCACCGGTGTGGCGGGCCGGGTGCGGGACCTGCTGCTGGCGCGACCCGGTGACCCACCGACGGCCGAACGCGTCGCCCGCGAACTGACGATGAGTTCCCGCACCCTCCGCGAACGCCTGGCCGCCGAGCGGACCTCCTACCGCGAGCTGCTGGACGAGATCCGTGAGCGTCTCGCCGAGGAGATGCTCGCCGAAGGACTCGCGGTCGCCCAGGCCGCCGAACGGCTCGGCTATCAGGAGGTGTCCAGTTTCTCGCACGCGTTTCGGCGCTGGAAGGGGATGGGACCGCGGGCGTACCGGACCGCTGTGCTGAGGCCGCCGTGCTGAGACGGCCGTGCTGAAACGGCCGTGCTGAGACAGCCGGACTGATGGCCGCCGAAACGCACAAGTCCCGCGCCGATCGGCACCTGCCCCCATAGCTGGGCGATGGCCAAGAGTCATGGGCATGGTCATGCGCAACTGCGACATCGTCGTCTTCGGAGCGACCGGCTTCACCGGTCGGCTCGCCGCCGAGTATCTGGCCGAACATCTGCCCGCCGACGCCCGCTGGGCCATCGCGGGCCGCAGCGCCCGGAAGCTGGAGGCGGTCCGGGACGGCCTGGGCCTGCCCGACCTGCCGATCCTCGTCGCGGACTCGTCCGATCCGGCCGCGCTCGCGAAGGTCGCTGCCTCGACCCGGGTCCTGATCACGACCGTGGGCCCCTACCTGAAGTACGGCGAGGCACTCGTGAAGGCCTGCGCGGAAGCGGGCACCGACTATCTCGACCTCGCGGCGGAGCAGGAGTTCGTGGACACGATGTTCGTGAAGTACCGCGCCACCGCCACCGCCAGTGGCGCCAGGATCGTGCACTCGGCGGGCTTCGATTCGGTACCGCACGACCTCGGCACGTACTTCACCGTCAAGCAGCTTCCCGACGACGTACCGATCACCGTCGACGGGGTCGTCCAGACCTCGGCGGACTTCTCGGGCGGCACCTACCACACGGTCGTCAACTACCTTGCGCGGCTACGTCAGTGGCGTGCCGCGGCCCGAGCCCGTGCCGCCGTCGAAGGGCAGCCGACGGGACGCGTCTCACGGAACCCGAGCGCGCGGCCGACGCGCCGCTTCGGACTCTGGCTCGTGCCGTTTCCCGGTGTCGACGGTCAGAACATCGCGTACTCGGGCCGACTCCTCGACCGGTACGGACCGGACTTCACGTACCGCCACTGGATCGGAACCCGCCGTTTTCCGGCCGCGGCCGGGATCATCGGTCTGGTCGTCACCTTGCTGGTCGGTGCGCAGATCAAGCCGCTGCGGTCGGTACTGCTCAGGTTGAAGAACTCGGGCGCGGGGCCGACGGAGGAGGTCCGCGCCAGGAGCACGTTCACCGTCACCTTCCACGGCACCGGTGGCGACCGGCACGTGGTCTGCCGCGTGTCCGGCGGCGACCCCGGCTACACCGAAACGGCCAAGATCCTCGGCGAAGCCGCGATGAGCCTCGCGTTCGACGACCTGCCGCGGACGAGCGGTCCCGTCACGCCGGCCGCCGCCATGGGCGACGCGCTGATCGACCGCCTGGTCATGGCCGGGATCACGTTCGAACTCGTCGAGCGACGACTGGCCGGGTCAAGCACCTGACAGGTGAAGGCGTTCACGATGCTGTGGGGGGTGGCGGCCCCAGCCGCTTCTCGAACCAGTGGTCCGCGTAGACATGGTCCACGTACGCCGGAATCTCCGCGTACCCGCACGCCCGGTACATCGCCTGCGCCTCCGTGAGCGTCGCGTGCGTGTCCAGTCGTACGACGGTGAAGTCGTGTTCCACGGCGGCCAGTTCGAGCTCTGTGAGGATGCGGCGGGCGAGGCCGAGACGGCGGGCGTCGGGGTGCACCCAGACGTGGCGGATCTCGCCGACGCCCGGCTCCAGGGTCCGCAGCGCCCCGCAGGCCATCGGCCGCCCCTCCTCGTACGCGACGAAGAACGCGCCCGCGTCCCCGGTGACTTCGTCCGGCCGTACGAGATCGGTCTTGTCGAAGCCCTCGGGGAAGCGGGCGTCGATGTCGGCCGCGTAGGCGTCGAGACAGGCGCGGGCGTCCTCGGTGGCGCCGTCGACGAGGGTGATCGTGATGCCGGCGAGGCGGAGGAGGCGCTGGGTGGTCGCCAACGCGTGGGTGAGTTCGGTGCGTTGGGGTGCGGTGAGGGTGGTGAGGAGGCCGGCGGCGAGCGCGTTGGCGCGGCGGTTCTGCTCCTTGACCTCGACGCGGCCGGCGTCGGTGAGCTCGATCAGGCGCAGGCGGGTGTCGTGCGGGGGCACGGTCAGCCGGACCAGGCCCTGTGCCTCCAGCGACTTCGCCATCCGGCTCAAGTAGCCCGCGTCCAGGGCGAGTCGGCCACGCAGCTCCCGCAGCGAGATCCCGTCCCCGATCTCGAACAGCAGCCGGGCCTCGCCGAGCGGGCGGTCCTGGCCGAGGTAGTGGTCGTCGAGTGCGCCGATGCGGCGGGTGAAGTAGCGGTTGAAGCGACGGAAGGCGTCGATGTCCGCCGCGGTCACCGGTGCGGGTGCGGATACAGGTGTAGATACGGGTGCCGGTGCCGGTGCCGGTGTCTGGGCGGGTGCCGGTGTCGATTCCGTGACTGGCTCCATAGTTCTTTGACTTTAGTCAAAGGAGTCGGGGGAGTCCATGCCGATGCGGCATTTGTACCCCTGTTCAGTGATCCGGCCCACTTTCGGCCACGGATTGCGCATGCATACGGACGTCCCGGGCAGGCGCTCGCAGTCCCCGAGAGTGACAGTTAGGTGACGCTTGGGCGCTGAACAGGAACGGAAGGCAATACCGATCATGGCCGACAACACGGAACAGCAGGCGGGGAAGACCATTCACGCGGGCGGGGAGTGGCTCGAAGCGGTCGCCGGGGCCACCCGCGAGATCATCGACCCCGCGGACGCGCTGCCGTTCGCCGTGGTCGCGGAAGGCGACGAGAAGGACACGGACATAGCCGTCGCCGCCGCCCGTGCCGCCTTCGACGGCGGTGAGGGGGCCTGGCCGCGCACGCCCGTCACCGAGCGCGCCGCCCTGCTGCGCCGGGTCGCCGACCTCCTCGTGCGCGACCGCGAAGAGCTCGGCCTGCTGGAGAGCCGGGACGCGGGCAAGACCGTGGAGGAGGGGCGGGTCGACATCGACTGTGTCGCCGACGCCTTCCGCTACTTCGCCGACCTCGTCGCGGGCGAGGCCCCCGGCCGGGTCGTCGACGCGGGCACGCCCGAGGTGCACAGCGTCGTCGTGCACGAGCCGGTCGGTGTCTGCGCGCTGATCACCCCCTGGAACTACCCGCTGCTCCAGGCGAGTTGGAAGATCGCGCCCGCCCTCGCGGCCGGCAACACCTTCGTCGTCAAGCCCAGCGAGATCACCCCGCTGACGACGGTCGCCCTGATCGACCTGCTCGTCGAGGCCGGCCTCCCGAGCGGTGTCGCCAACATCGTCACCGGGCCCGGCCACTCGGTCGGCGCCAGGCTCGCCGAGCACTCCGACGTCGACCTCGTCTCCTTCACCGGCGGCCTCATCAGCGGCACGAAGGTGGCGCAGGCCGCCGCCGTGACCGTCAAGAAGGTCGCCCTCGAACTCGGCGGCAAGAACCCCAACGTCGTCTTCGCCGACGCCTGCGCCACCGAGGAGGGCTTCGACACCGCCGTCGACCAGGCCCTCAACGCGGCCTTCATCCACAGCGGCCAAGTCTGTTCCGCGGGCGCCCGCCTCATCGTCGAGGAGACCGTCCGCGAGCGCTTCGTCGCCGAACTCGCCCGCCGCGCCGAGAGGATCCGCCTGGGCCGCGGCACCGAGGACGGCGTCGAGTGCGGCCCGCTCGTCTCCGAACAGCAGCGCGCCAAGACCGAGTCGTACGTCGCCGCCGCACTGGCCGACGGCGCGGTCCTGCGCTCCGGCGGCAAGCGCCCCGAGCCGACCGCGTCCCGGCCCGCCACCGGCTACTTCTACGAGCCGACCGTCCTCGACCAGTGCCACCGCGAGATGAGCGTCGTACGCGAAGAGGTCTTCGGACCGGTCCTCACCGTCGAGACCTTCCGCACCGAGGACGAGGCGGTCGCGCTCGCCAACGACACCGAGTACGGCCTCGCGGGCGCCGTCTGGACCACCGACGCGGGCCGCGCGCGCCGCGTCGCCGGACGGCTGCGGCACGGCACCGTCTGGATCAACGACTTCCACCCCTACCTCCCGCAGGCGGAGTGGGGCGGCTTCGGCAAGAGCGGTGTGGGCCGGGAGCTCGGCCCCGCCGGACTCGCCGAGTACCGCGAGGCCAAGCACGTCTACCAGAACCTGGCGCCGAAGCCGGTGCGCTGGTTCGCGGGTGCCCCGCACGGTCAGCAGCAGGGCCGCCGCTCCCGCGCCGATCCCGAAGCCGGAACCGGCATGGACTACCGCGTCGGCAAGTGGACGTTCGGTCCGGCGCCGGTGGCACGGCGCGAGGTCAGCGCCTACCGCGAGCAGGCCTCCCGGGTGGGTCGGGATCGCCTTCGGCACCGTAGCCGGCGCCGGAGCCGCGGGCTGCGCGGCGCCATGTCCC
>NZ_JBLTJC010000158.1:0-22891 GCF_048158785.1 Streptomyces colwelliae
CGACACCGTCACTTCGCCTACGACCGTCCCATCGCCGGTGCGTCCGATGTACCGCGTGACCGGCCGACGGGTGATCCGTTCGGAGTGGTCCAAGTTCTGGTCGCTGCGCTCCAGTTGGATCACGCTGCCGCTGTGGGAAGGGCTGCGTACGGCGGGGGTGCGCGGATGACGGCCGAGGCGGTCGCGGCCGGCGGGGAGACCGCTACCGTCGCCGCGCTCTGCCGGGTGCTGCGTGACGAGCTGTCCCTCGCCGTCGTCACCAATGACATCTACACCCGTGAGGACGCCGAATTCCTGTTGCGGGAGGCCGTGTTGCCGCCCGAGCGGATCACCGCCGTGGAGACCGGGGCCTGTCCGCACACCGCTATCCGGGACGACATCTCCGCCAACCTCGAAGCCGTTGAGGATCTGGAGGACGAGGTCGGGCCGTTGGATCTGATCCTTGTCGAGTCGGGTGGGGACAATCTCACCGCGACCTTCTCCAAGGGGCTTGTCGACGCGCAGATCTTCGTCATCGACGTGGCCGGCGGGGACGACATTCCGCGCAAGGGCGGGCCCGGTGTCACCACCGCCGATCTGCTCGTCGTCAACAAGACCGACCTCGCGCCGTACGTCGGGTCCGATCTGGGGCGGATGGCCGCCGACGCCAAGGCGCAGCGGGCCGAACTGCCCGTCGTCTTCCAGTCGTTGAGGACAGAGGCGGGGGTTGGCGATGTCGCCGGCTGGGTGCGGGAGCGGCTTGCCGCGTGGGTCGCGTGATCGTGAGCGGGGTGCGGGCCACCGCACGGATCGTGGCCCGGGAGGACGGGCGGGGCGGTACCGCGCTGCCCGTGTTGGAAGGGGACGGGCCGCTCGCGTTGCGGCGGACCCGGGGGACGGGGGCCGAGGCTCAGGTCATGCTCGTCGGGGCCATGAGCGGGCCGCTCGGTGGTGATCACTTCGCCGTCGAGGCTGGTGTTGAGTGTGGGGCTCGACTGCGGGTGGGATCCGCCGCCGCGACCATCGCTCTGCCGGGGCAGGCGAAGGGGGAGTCGCGGTACGACGTGCGGCTCAGGGTCGGTGAGGACGGTGAACTGCACTGGCTGCCCGAGCAGTTGATCTCCGTGCGCGGTAGCGACCTGCGTGTCACGACCCGCGTCGACCTCGCCGACTCCGCCCGGCTCGTGCTGCGCGAGGAGCAGGTGCTCGGGCGCGCCGGTGAGGAACCCGGACGGCTCACCAGCAGACTGGCGCTGCGGATCGCCGGACGGACCGTCCTGGACCAGGAGTTGGCCTGCGGGCCCGGAGCGCCGGGCGGCTGGGACGGGCCCGCCGTCCTCGCGGGGCATCGCGCTGTGGGGCAACTCGTCGTCGTACGGCCGGAGTTCGCCCGGGAGCCGGTCGCGGCCCGGATGCTGGGGGAGTGTGCGGCCCTGATGCCGCTCGCCGGGCCCGCCGTGCTGGTGACGGCCGTCGCGGCGGACGGGCTGCGGCTGCGGCGGG
Source organism: Streptomyces colwelliae (assembly GCF_048158785.1). Classification (NCBI taxonomy): domain Bacteria; kingdom Bacillati; phylum Actinomycetota; class Actinomycetes; order Kitasatosporales; family Streptomycetaceae; genus Streptomyces; species Streptomyces colwelliae. The sequence goes on from NZ_JBLTJC010000158.1 coordinate 1,483, forward strand.
TGCTGGACGAGGCGTTGGCGTCCCTCGGGTGAGTATCCGCTGAGCGGTGCGCGAGTTTCCGCTTATCGGATTGGTAAAGAAGGTCAACCGCCTCTGTTCTCAGGTGCCTCACAGCCGCGAGGATCCTCCGAGACCATTTCGCAACGATGTACGGGGAGGGGCCCACTTGAGGCACAACAGACCGAAGAGCCGGGTGATGGCGTTCGGTTCGGCCGGATTCGCCGCGGCGGCACTGATAGCCGGCGCCGTGGTGGCACCCGCGGCCAACGCGCAGACCAGCCAGAACGCCGGGTACGGGCAGGACCGCGCGGCCGCCCAGGGCGCCGCGCTCACCGCCGCCCGCGCCGCCAAGGCCGGGATCGACTGGCAGGACTGCCCCGCCGACTGGGGCTTCGCGAAGCCGGTCCAGTGCGGCTGGGTCACCGTGCCGATCGACTACACCAAGCCGAACGGCAAGAAGATCAAGCTCGCCGTCGACCGTGCGGTCAGCACCGGCACCGCGGCGGAGCGCCAGGGCGCGCTCGTCTACAACCCCGGCGGTCCGGGCGGCTCCGGAATGCGTTTCCCGCTCCGGGTCACCACCAAGAACCCGCTGTGGGTCAACACCTCCAAGGCGTACGACTTCGTGGGCTTCGACCCGCGCGGTGTCGGCCACTCGGCGCCCATCTCCTGCATCGACCCGCAGGAGTTCGTGAAGGCGCCCAAGGCGGACCCGGTACCGGACAGCACGGCCGACAAGAACGCGCAGCGCAAGCTGGCCCGTGAGTACGCCGACGGCTGCGCCGAGCGCACCGGCCGCACCATGCTCGCCCAGATGACCACGCCGAACACCGCGCGCGACCTCGACGTCATCCGCGCCGCCCTCGGCGAGAAGAAGCTCAACTACCTGGGCGTCTCCTACGGCACTTACCTCGGCGCGGTCTACGGCACGCTGTTCCCGAGCCACCTCCGCCGCATGATCGTCGACAGCGTCGTCAACCCGGCGCAGGACAACATCTGGTACGAGGCCAACCTGGGCCAGGACGTCGCCTTCGAGGGCCGCTGGAAGGACTGGGAGGACTGGGTCGCCAAGAACGACGCGGCCTTCCACCTCGGCACCACCCGCGCCGCCGTCCAGGCCAAGTGGCTCCAGCTGCGCGCCACCGCCAAGAAGAGCCCGCTCGGCGGGGTCGTCGGACCGGCCGAGCTGCTCGGCTTCTTCCAGGGCGCCCCGTACTACGACTCCTCGTGGGTGCCGGTCGCCACCGCGTTCAGCAAGTACGTCGCCGGTGACCCGCAGCCGCTGATCGACGCGGCCTCGCCCGACATGTCGGACACCGCGGGCAACATCTCCTCGGAGAACGGCAACGCCGTCTACACGGCCGTCGAGTGCACCGACGCCAAGTGGCCCACCAGCTGGGCGAAGTGGGACAAGGACAACACGGCGCTCAACAAGCAGTACCCGTTCCTGACCTGGTCCAACGCCTGGATGAACCTGCCGTGCGCCACTTGGCCCGTCAAGCAGCAGTCCCCGGTCAAGGTCAAGACCGGCAAGGGTCTGCCGCCCGTCCTCATCGTGCAGTCGCAGCGCGACGCCGCCACGCCGTACGAGGGCGCGGTCGTCCTGCACAAGAGCTTCAAGGGCTCCCGGCTCATCACGGAGAAGGACGCCGGTTCGCACGGTGTGACCGGTCTGGTCAACCCGTGCATCAACTCCCGTGTCGACGCCTACCTGTTGACCGGCAAGCTCGACAAGGCCGACTTCACGTGCACCCCGCACGCGACGCCGGTGCCGTAAGCAGCATGCGGTAAGCAGCAAGCCGTAGGCAGCAGTTGTACGTGACGAGGGGCGGCCGGTTCTGAACCGGCCGCCCCTTTGTCACTTCGCCAGCCAGGCGTCCTCGGCCGCGTAGTCGAAGAGGTCGCCGTACGCGGCGAGCATCTTCGGGTACGCCTCGCGCCAGTCCCGTCCGGCCAGTTGACCCTCGATCCAGGCGACGGTCTCCGGCAGTGTCTCCGCGTACCGGGCCACCGGGCGGTAGCCCAACTCCCGCTCCGCGGCGGACATGTCGCACACCACGGGCGTCGGCACCGACCAGGGCGTCTCGCCCACGGTGGCGGACGGAGCCGGGCCGTCCACCAGCACGCTCTCCGCCTCGACGCCCATCACCGCGTCGATCGCGGCGGCGATCTCCGCCACCGTCGGCGCGTCCGGATCCACGGCGTTGAGCACCCGGGCACCGGGCCGCGAGGCGGCCAGCCGGATCAACTCCGCGATGTTGCGGACACCTGCCGGGTGGAAGCGGCTGCGTCCGCCGTAGGGCAGGACGCGCCGGGGCCGGCCGTCCAGGTTGCGCTTGACGAAGTAGAGCTCGCGCGGAGTTTGGCAGTACGGTCCGTGGATCGCGCCCGCGCGCAGCAGTGTGGTGGCCAACTGGCCGCCCGCGGCGAGGAGTTCGTGCTCCAGACCGGCCTTGCGCGTGCTGTACGACGCCTCGCCCGGCCGGATCGTGCGCTGGTCCTCGGTGATCGGCACCGGGTACACGGGGAAGCCGTCGGGTTCCTGCTGGGTGTCGAAGGTGCGGCCCTTGTCGTCCTCGTAGACCGACAGGCTGGAGACCACCACCGCCGAGCCGACCCGGTCGGCGAGCGAGGTCAACTGCCGTGCGTGCTCCGGCCCGTAGGCGACCACGTCCACCAGGACGTCGCAACCGTCGCCGACCACCGTGGAGAGAGCCTTGTCGTCCTCCCGGTCGGCCCGTGCGACGCGTACACCGTCGGGCCAGTCCCGGTCCCGCCCGCCGCCCCGCGAGACGGTCGTCACCTCCCAGTCGTCCCTGGCCAGCGCGCCCACGGCGACCCGCCCGATCTGTCCCGTCGCTCCGATCACCACAGCACGTCTCATGCCGGGACGATACGACCCGTACGGCCTTCCGCGCCCGGCTGTTCTGCCGACAGCAGACGGCTAACTCAGCGGCAGGCGTGGGAACTTGCGTTCCTTCGCCGCTGCCGCCTCCTCAGCCTTGGCGACGGCCGCGTACTGGTCGACGTACTCCTGCTCGGAGAGCATGAGGATCGCGTACATGATCTCGTCGGTGATGGCGCGCAGGATGGCCTTCTCGTTCTCCATGCCGGCGTAGCGGGAGAAGTCGAGGGGCTTGCCGAAGCGGATCGTCACGGGGTGGATGTTGGGGATGACCTTGCCGGGCGGCTGGGCCTCGAAGGTGCCGATCATCGCGCAGGGGATGACGGGGACCTGGGCCTTGAGGGCCATGACCGCGACGCCGACCTTGCCCTTGTAGAGGCGGCCGTCGTGTGAGCGGGTGCCCTCCGGGTAGATGCCGAGCAGCTCGTCCTTGCTCAGGACGCCGAGGCCCTCGCGGATCGCGGCCTGGCCCGCCTCCTTGCCGGAGCGGTCGACCGGGATCTGGCCCGCGCTGCGGAAGAAGGTCGCGGTGAGGCGGCCGCGGATGCCGGGGCCGGTGAAGTACTCGGCCTTGGCGAGGAAGGTGATGCGGCGCTTGAGGACCGCCGGCATCAGGAAGTGGTCGGCGAACGACAGGTGGTTGCCGGCGACGATCGCCGGGCCCTCCTCCGGTATGTGGTCCAGGCCCTCGATCCGGGGGCGGAAGGCCAGCCTGAGCAAAGGCCCCAAAATGACGTATTTCAGGAGGTAGTAGAACAAGGGGGGTCGCTCCTCACTCCGGCGGGTCGGCTCGACCGACCTGTTCTCGCAGGTCACCCGGTACCTCGTGAGCTGCCAGTGTAGGGGCAGGTGTCGCTGGGTGGAACCGGTGGCGATCAGGCCGCCGCCGGGTACGACGGAGGGCGGCGAGATCTCCTCGCCGCCCTCCAACGCTCAACGAAACGGGGTCACATGGACGCCGTCATACCCCTGGCGCGCGACCGGCGCCGGTACAGCGCGAACGCGGTGGTCGCACCGACCGCCGTGACCAGACCGGCTCCCACGGCGACCGGCAGGGCCGTGGCGGACGTCGTGCCGCTGTCCGCGACGTTCTGCGCCTTCAGGTCCTGGACGTACGCCGGGTACGGGGCCGTCGTGGCCGTCGACGACGTCTGCGTGTAGTGCGGGATCCGCTTGACCGACTTCACCGAGCCGTTCGCGTTCAGCAGCACCTGCTTGTTGTTGGGGTGCCGGAAGTCGAACATGTTGGCCAGGCTGCCCGCCCGCTGATCGAAGGACGCGTCACCGATGCGGCCCGTGTGCCAGTTGTCCTCGATGAACTGCGTGATCGACGCCTGCTCGGTGGCGGTGTGATCGATCTTGTTGACCTTGCTGTACGGCGAGACGACCAGCAGCGGCTGCCGGGTACCGGGACCGCAGCGGTCCGCGTAGCCGCCCTTCGCGGCCGGACCGGACTGGCAGGCCGGGCTGTCCGTGGCCTTGCTGTTGGAGCCGACGGTCGAGTCCGTGGAGCCGTTCAGGACCTTCGAGGAGACGTGGTCGTACCAGCCGTCGGAGTCGTCGTAGGCGAGCACGACCGCCGTCGACTTCCACTCCGGCGACTTCTGAAGGGCGTTGATCTCCTTGATCAGGAAGTTCTGCTCGTCGGCCGGGTCGGAGTAACCGGCGTGCCCGTCCTGGTACTCGGCCGCCTTCAGGAAGCTCACTGCCGGAAGGCTGTCGGCCTTCAGCGCGGCGTCGAAGTCGGTCAGGTCGTAGTTGTGGTTCGCCCGGCCGTTGTGCCCGATCTCGGCGACGGACTTCGGCGCCAGGTGGTGCGGGTTCGACGTCGACTTGTAGTACTCGAACGGCGAGTGGTGCGGGCTGTAGTCCTCGGAGGCCGCACCGCCGACGTTGGTGTGGGTGGTGCCGGCGCACTTGGCGTAGTCACCGCTCTTGCCGTCCCACGCGGTGCTGGGACGGAAGCCGCCCTGGAACCAACCCCAGCTCACGTTCTTGGAGTTGAGCAGGTCGCCGATGTTCTTGCCCTGCATCTCCGCGAGCGCGCTGGTCGCGGTGTGGTCCTTGTCCGAGCAGTCGTCGAAGGCCGGGTCGGGGTCGTTGATGACCGTGCCGACGCCCTTGGCGTTCGGGGAGACCACGGCGTACGAGTCCGGCGTCGTCGTCTGCTTCGGGTTCTCGGTGCCGGAGGCCGGGTCGACGGAGATCACGCCGTGCGTCTGACCCGAGATCAGGTTCAGCGCGCCGGGCGTCGAGGGACCGTAATTCGAGCTGAAGGAACGGTCGTTGAGGGCGTACTGCTGGGCGTAGTTCCACATGCCCGTGACGGTGTTGCCGTCGTAGTAGTCCATCACCAGGCCGGGCTCGCCGAAGAGGCCGGTGCACTTGTTGACCTCGGTGTTCTCGACGTACTTGTCGGCCTTGCCGCCGTCGGCCGCGTACTGCTCGGGACCGTAGGAGTGGTTCTGGTCGCAGGTCATCACCTGCGAACTGCTCAGCCGTGTGGGCGTGTAGAGGTTCGGGTTCTTCTTCAGCAGCCCGGCGTTGAGCAGGTTGTCGGCCTTCGGCGTGTGCGCCGCGGCCTTGAACTTGGTGCCGTCCGTGTTCGCGGCCTCGGGGTAGGTGGCGAAGTAGTGGTCGAACGAGATGTTCTCGTCGTAGATCACGACCACGTGCTTGATCGGCGTCGACGTGTGCGTGCCGCCCGAGGGCTGGTGGCCGTTCGAGGCCGCCGACGCGGGGACGGCCCCGCCCGCGGTGGCCAGGGCCGCGGCGCCGAGCAGGGCGCCCACGCGCGTCAACCGGCGTCGTGCACCGGGGTTTCTTCCTTTGCCGATCATGCTGTCTCGCCTTCAGGGAGCAGTGGTTCTGCTGTCACGCCGTCCGTGGCCGTGACACCTATGGCCGAAGCCTCGGCAATGGTGACGGCGGGGCGGGGGAGGGGCAATGACGTGAGAGCGAACGCCCGGTCAGGAAATTCTCATGGTCTGTTGGCCTGTTCTTGACCCGTGTCTCAGATCGGCGATGTCTCAGGTCTGAGCTGCCTCAGGTCAGCAGGGTGCGGCCCAGCCAGTCGGACGTGTCCCGCACCCCGGGCAGCGCGAAGAAGTAGCCGCCGCCGTACGGCGAGATGTAGTCGACCAGCGGTTCACCGGCCAGCCGCTCCTGCACCTTCACGAACTGCCGGGCCAGGTCCTGCTGGTAGCAGCAGAACAGCAGGCCCATGTCGAGGTTGCCGTTGCTGTCCATGCCCCGGTCGTAGTTGTAGCCCCGGCGCAGGATGCGCTGATCGGCGCTCTGCGTGGTGCGCGGGTTGGCGAGCCGGATGTGGCTGTCGAGCGGGATCACATCGCCCTGCGGATCCTGCGCGAAGTCGGGCGTGTCCTTCTCGTGGCGTCCGTCCAGCGGGGCGCCGGTGTCCCGGGCGCGGCCGAACATCCGCTCCTGCTCGGTGATGGAGACCCGGTCCCAGAACTCCACCAACATCCGGATCAGCCGTACGACTTGATAGCTGCCGCCGGTCGCCCAGTCCGGTTCGCCGCCGCTACTGCCCACCCACACAAGGTCGTTCATCGCGCGGGCGTCCGTCACCTCCGGGTTGGCGATGCCGTCCTTGAACCCCAGATGGTTGCGCGGGGTGCCCGAGGGGCGCGGCGGACTGATGAACCCGTCCGTCCGCCACCGCACTTGGAGGCCACCGCGCGTGTGCCGGGTGACATCGCGCAGCGCGTGCAGCACGGTGTCCGCGCTGTCGGCGCAGAACTGCACACTCACATCGCCGTGACACCAGGCGGAGTTGAGATCGTCGTCGGGGAACGAGGGCATCGCGGTCAGGCGGCGGGGCGTGAGCTTCGCGAGCCCGTAGCGGTCGTCGAAGAGGGACGCCCCGACGCCGACGGTGACGCTGAGCCGATCGGCGGGGAGGTCCGGGCCGAGCGTGCCCGAGTCGGCGGGTGGCGCGGTGATGCCGAGGTCAGCCGGGCTGCCGCCGGTGGTGAGGAAGCGGGCCCGGTCGGTCAACGTCCGTAGCAGGTCGGTGAGTTCGGACCGATCGGCGGCTGTCGTGTCGAAGGAGACGAACGCCGTGGCGCGCTGCGCGGGCGTGATGATCCCGGCCTGATGGAGCCCGTGGAAGGGCACGGTCGCGGCCGACGTACGTACGGCAGCCTCGGCGGCACCACGATCGGCGGCGACAAGACCGCCCCCGGCCACGGCTGCCGCACTCGCCAGGAAACCCCGGCGGCCCACCTCGTTCACGCGCTTCACGCGGTCCTCCGTACGTCCGTGAGGGCGGCCACGTCGGCCAGCCGCTCCACCAGTCCACCGAGGTCGGCGTCGACCTTCTCCCTTTGCGGACGGGTGAGTTGAGCCAAGGGCGTCCACTTCCCGGAGTGATCGAGGCCGTCCAGGGTGTGCTGGGCCCGGTCCATCCACGTACCGAGTTCGGCGAACCCGGCGTCCCGTTTCTTCAGCAGCGGGCGCAGATACCCGATGAGCACCCGGGTGCCGTCGAGGTTGGCGCGGGCGGTGGCGAGGTTGGTGCCGCTGCCGTAGTCGGTGCGGCCGGTCAGCTCGAACTGCACGGTGTTCTCCAGGATCTCGTGCGCGCGCAGACCGGTGTCGGCCGGATCCATCCGCTCGGTCGGCCAACTGCGCTCCAACGCGTGGACGTCCTGGGCGAGTTGATCGGCGGGACCGCGCAGCCCGCTCGCCGACTCGCCGTGCCACAGCCCGTACTCGACCCGGTGGAACCCGGTGAACCCGGCGTCGTGCACCCCGCCCGCGAGCCCGGCCGTGGTGCCGTTGATCGCGCCGTCGGAGTCACCGAAGGTGCCGTAGGCGGCGCCCATCCGCTCGTAGACGAGATGAGCGGGAAGCCAGGCTTTTCGTGCCGCCGCGAGGTCGCCACGGTCGACGGCGGTACGCAACACGTCGGTCTTCTGGGCGAGTTCGACGGTCCGGGCCTGAATCCACTTCTGGTAGGCGAGAGTCGGCGGGATGAGTTCCTGCTGCGTGATGGGCACGGCGGCCGGCCCGCTCCTCACCTTCGAGCCGCTGATCCGCACGGTCCGTCCGGTCACGGCGTCCGCGTCGTCGGGCAGACACTTGAAGGCGTACGAACCGTTCCCGAGGGTGACTCCGAGCGGCCGGACGGTACCCGGCGCGAGCCCCTCGACCTCGCCGTAGACCGCGCCGGTCTTCGCGTCGGTGAGATACACCTCGGCGGCCGTACTGGACGTGTTGTGCAGCTCGAAGACTTGATGCCCCGCCTGCGGATGCGTCCAGCCGCTCCCGCACCCGGAGGTCGCGACCTCGACGGTGGTGTGGGGGAGCCCGTCGGCGGCAGTGGCCTTTTTGTCCGCCGAGCCGGAGCCGCCAGCCGCGAGCACGCCGGCGACCACTGCCGCTACGGCGACCAGGGCACCGGTCGCGAGCAGCACGGTGCGGCGGCGGGCGGTACGGGGCTGGTCGGCATGGGGCTCGGGCGTGGGCGGGGTCAGCTCCGAGGCCGGGATCGGAGCTGGCTCGGCATCGGCATCGGCTTCGGCGCCGTGCGCGGGTTCGGGCACGCCGGGCCTCCAGGGGGAGTCGTACGAAAGATGGCGGTGCCAGCGATCTTATGAGGGCGCTACGGCCCCCACCTCGTCCCTTGACCCTGTTCTGACCGGAGGGCGGGCGAGAATTCGCCCGGGGTTCACCGGACGGTCCGTGACCGCCACGGTGTGCTGCGCCGGCGTGCACGGTGGGCTACGGCGGGGCTGGGAGCCTCTGTGCGTTGGTCAAGGTCGAAGACCAGTAGGTTCGTGCGGTCGAGGGTGGGGCCGAGCCGGAGGGGTGCGCATGAACGACAGACAGGTCACGATCAAGCTCACGAGTGACGAGGCACTGGTGCTGTCGCACTGGCTGGAGAGGCTTCAGATGACGGACCTCAGCCGCGTGGTCGACGATCCGGCGGTCTGGGCGCCGATCCATCGAATCGCCGGAACGCTGGACGTGGCTCTTCCTGAACTGTTCGCCGCCGACTACGACCAGCGACTTGAGGCCGCTCGACAGCGACTTCGACCGGAGGACTGACCGGCCGGTCTGAAGGTGCCGTCGCGGAGCCGACGCAGACGGTGTGACGGGGGACGGGGGACGACCCGCAGGAAGCATCCATGGCCTTCGCCGAGTGTGGGCGGCCTTGGCCCGGGCTCGATCCCGGTCGGGGAGCATGAGACCGTCTGGTCGTGCCGGAGATGACGAGTGGGCTGGAGGAGGCCTTGGCCAGGGCCTCGTCCCCTTCATGGTCGCAACGTGTTCGTGCCGGGTGTGACCTCGCCCCCTTCGCTGATGTGCCTGAGGCCGCAGACGCGTTGGTGAGGCTGCTGCTGGACGCCGAGGACTCGGCGGTGACCCGGCGGACGGCGGCGGCGTTGGCCCGGGTGGGGACGGTGGCCGCGGCGAGGCTTGTCGCTCTCGCGGGTGCCGAGGCCGACGACAGCCAGGCCGACTGGATACAGACCGGGGTGCAGGACGTGCTCGGGAGAACGGACGGTTGGCCGGACGTCGCAGCGGATTGACACGACCCGGCAGCCGGTCGGGGTCGGTCGGGAGCACCCGTGCCCGCCCTCGGCCGGACCGGGTGGCGCCGCCGGTGTCCGGGAACAACCCGGCCTTCTTCGGCGCTGCTCCTGATACCTCGCCGGGTACTCAGGGAAGGGTCGTGGAGGAGATGAATCGGTCAGGGCAGGAGCCGCTCCCGCCGTCAGGTGAAGCACCGTTGGTGACCACCTGCGGCCGACAGGTCGCGGTGAAGCGGCTGTTGCTGGCGATCCCGGAACGGCCGATCAGCCGGGTCACCCTGGACGTGGGCCCCGTCGTGCGCGGCGAGCCCGGACTCTGGGCCTCACTCACCGTCGCCGAGGCCCGCGACCTGGCCCGCCGCCTCCTCACCCAGGCCGCCCTGGCCGACACCGGAACCGGCACCGGCACTCCTGCGGAGCAGAACGCGGTCGGTAAGTAGCCTTCGCCGACCGGGAGTTACGTGCAGCAATGCGGGCCTGGCTGGACCGGTTCACGTGCGTCGGTCCAGCCGCCCCCCCCCACACACACCTCACCCCTCTTGGGAGTTGCGCGTATCCCCGCAGGCCTGGCCGGACCGCCCCCCGTCCGCCGATCCAGCCAGCCCCGACAGCTCACGCAGGTTCACGCCCCCTGCGTCAGCACCCTCTCCAACGCGCCCACTGCCGACCGGAGTTCGTCCGCCGTGATCGTCAGCGGCGGCGCCAGCCGGATCGTGGAGCCGTGCGTGTCCTTGGCCAACACGCCCTCGCGCATGAGGCGTTCGCTGATCTCGCGCCCCGTGCCGATCGCCGGGTCGACGTCGACGCCCGCCCATAGACCGCGTGAGCGGAAACCGACCACGCCCTTGCCGACCAGTTCGGTCAGGCCGTCCCGCAGTACCACGCCCAACTCCGTGGCCCTGCGCTGGAATTCACCGGTCTCCAGCAGCTCGACGACCGCCGTGCCGACCGCCGCGGCGAGCGGGTTGCCGCCGAACGTCGAGCCGTGCTCGCCCGGGTGTAGTACCCCCAGTACCTCGCGCCGCGCGACGACCGCCGACACCGGCACGATCCCGCCGCCCAGCGCCTTGCCGAGCAGCAGCATGTCCGGGACGACACCCTCGTGCTCCACCGCGAGCGTGCGACCGGTGCGGCCGAGCCCCGACTGGATCTCGTCCGCGATGAACAAGCAGCCCTTGCGGCGGGTCAGTTCACGCACGCCGGCCAGATAGCCCGCGTCCGGGATGATCACCCCGGCCTCGCCCTGGATGGGCTCGATCAGCACCGCCGCCGTCGTCTCGTCGACCGCCGCCTCCAGCGCGGCGAGGTCGTTGTACGGCACGATCCGGAAGCCGGGAGTGAAGGGACCGAAGCCCGCCCGCGCCGTCTCGTCCGTGGAGAAGCTGACGATCGTCGTCGTACGGCCGTGGAAGTTCTCCGCCGCGACGACGATGGTGGCCTGGTCGGCGGGGACGCCCTTCACGTCGTAGGCCCATTTGCGGGCCACCTTGATGCCGCTCTCGACCGCCTCCGCGCCGGTGTTCATCGGCAGCACCATGTCGAGGCCGGTCAACTCCGCGAGCCGCTCGGCGAATTCGGCAAGCTTGTCGTTGTGGAAGGCGCGCGAGGTGAGCGTCAGCTGGTCGAGCTGGCGGTGGGCCGCCTCGATCAACGCGGGGTGGCGGTGGCCGAAGTTGAGGGCCGAGTAGCCCGCGAGCATGTCGAGGTAGCGGCGGCCCTCGACGTCCTCCACCCAGGTGCCCTCGGCGCGGGCGACGACCACCGGCAGCGGGTGGTAGTTGTGCGCGAGGACCGGCTCCTCGGCGCGGATGAGGTCGGTGGACGTACGGGCACTGGCGGGTGCGGTCATGAGCGGATCTCCTGGGTGCAGCACTTGATGCCGCCGCCGGCTTTGTGGAACTCCGACAGGTCGACGGGGACGGGGACGTAACCGTGGTCGGCGAGGCGCGAGGCCAGTGCCTCGGCCTGGGGCGCGATGAAGACGTGCAGGCCGTCCGACACGGAGTTGAGGCCGAACGTCATCGCGTCCTCACGGGTCGCGAGCACCGCGTCGGGGAACAGTCGCGCCAGCACCTCGCGGCTACCCGGCGAGAACGCGTCCGGGTAGTAGCAGATGTTGTCCTCGTCGAGGACGAACAGCGCCGTGTCCAGGTGGTAGAAGTACGGGTCGACCAGCGTCAGGCTGATCACCGGGACGCCGAAGAACTCCTGCACCTCGCGATGGGCCTCGCGGGTCGTACGGAAACCGGTGCCGGCCAGCACATAGCGGCCGGTCGGGATCAGGTCGCCCTCGCCCTCGCTCACCGACTCGGGGCGGTGGACGTCGTAGCCCGCCGCCTTGAACCACATGTCGTAGTGGTCGGACTCGGGGCGCCGCTCGGGCGCGTGGAAGAGGGAGCCGAAGACGCGGCCGTCGACGACGACCGCCGAGTTCGCGGCGAAGACCATGTCCGGGAGGCCGGGGGCCGGGGGCACGGTGTCCACGGTGTGGCCGTGGGAGCGGTAGGTGTCGATCAGCGTCCGCCATTGCTCCTGGGCGAGATCGACGTCCACCTGGATGTCGGGATGCATCCAGGGGTTGATCGCGTACTGCACGGCGAAGTGTCTGGGTTCGCAGACGAGAAAGCGCCGCCGGCGCCGCACACGGGTGTCGGGCACAGAGGGGTCCCTCCGCTTCCTGTGATGACGACTGGGGTTGACACCACGGTAGGAAACGACCTATACGCCCGACAAGCGATGAGCGCTGCGTGTCTACGCAGGAACGCTGCGTCTTTCCTGCCCTCAGCGCACGTCTGATGCGTCTCCCGGTGCCGGGTGGGTCGCGCCCGCTTCCGGGCTTTCCGGGAGGAGGTGGGACAGCACCATCACGCTGATCGTCTTCCGGATGAACGGCTCCTGCCGGATGCGCTCCAGGACCTCCTCGAAGTGGTCCACATCGGTCGCCCGGACGTGCAGCAGCGCGTCCGCGCCACCGGTCACCGTCATCGCCGCGGTGATCTCCGGATGGTTGCGCACCACCTCCGCGAGCCGCCTGGGGGGCGCGGCGCCCTCGCAGTACACCTCCACGTACGCCTCCGTGCGCCAGCCGAGCGCGGACGGCTGCACGGTCGCCGTGAACCCGGTGATCACACCGGTCTCCCGCAGCCGGTCCACCCGCCGCTTCACCGCCGTCGCGGACAGTCCGATCGCCGCGCCGATCTCGGCGAAACTGGTCCTGGCGTTCGCCATCAACGCGGTGATGATCTTCCGGTCGAGTCCGTCGAACGGAGTGGTCCTGCTGTTCATGTCGGCACTGTATCCAGCGCGAACGTCCACGCCCGGTACATGTCCAGGCGTACGAATTACTCCTACACTCCACGTTCATGCTGCGCGCCCTCGCCGTCGACGACGAACGCCCCTCCCTGGAGGAGCTGCTCTACCTGCTCAACGCCGATCCACGCATCGGCAGCGCGGAGGGCGCGGGCGACGCGACCGAGGCGCTGCGCCGTATCAACAGGGCCCTGGAATCAGGCCCGGACGGACCGGAAGCGATCGACGTCGTGTTCCTCGACATCCAGATGCCCGGCCTCGACGGCCTCGACATGGCACGGCTGCTGACGGGTTTCGCGCAACCGCCGCTCGTCGTGTTCGTCACCGCGCACGAGGACTTCGCCGTACAGGCCTTCGATCTCAAGGCAGTTGACTATGTGCTGAAACCCGTTCGCAAGGAACGGCTCGCGGAGGCCGTGCGCCGGGCCGCCGAACTCGGCGGCTCCGCACCCCGGATACCCGTGCACGAACCCGACCCCGACCACATCGCCGTCGAACTCGGCGGCGTCACCCGCTTCGTGGCCGTCGACGACATCACCCACGTCGAGGCACAGGGCGACTACGCCCGCCTGCACACCGACAGGGGCAGCCACCTCGTCCGCATCCCGGTGTCCACCCTGGAGGACCGCTGGCGTGCCCGCGGCTTCGTCCGCATCCATCGCCGCCATCTCGTCGCCCTGCGCCACATAGGCGAACTCCGCCTGGACGCAGGGACGGTGAGCGTTCTGGTCGGCGGCGAGGAACTCCAGGTCAGCCGCCGCCACACCCGCGAACTGCGGGACCTGCTGATGCGGAGGTCATGACGATGCCCCAGGACCCCACCGAACGCAGGGTCGTCGTCACCGGCCCACCCCGCCGCACCCGCCGCGCCTCCGGCTACTCCCGCCCGCGCACCGAGATCGACGAACAGACCACCCTCGGCCACACCTACGTCCGCTCCCTCATGCGCACCCAACTCCGCGCCGCCCTCACGGTGTTCGCGGTCCTCGTGCTGCTCGTCGGCCCCCTGCCCCTAGTCTTCGCGGCCACCCCGGACTCCCACCGCCTCGAATGGCTGGTCCTCGGCTTCTGCCTCTACGCCCCGCTCGTCCTCCTCGCCCTCTGGTACGTGCGCCGCGCCGAACGCAACGAACGCGACTTCGTACGCCTCGTAGAGGACCGCTGAGCCGGGTGAACTCCAGCTACGCGGTACCGGCGGTCGCCCTCGTCGTCGTGGCGACGGTCCTCGTCGGCGCCTTCGGCCTGCGCATCTCCCGCACCACCTCCGACTTCTACGTCGCCTCCCGCACCGTCGGCCCCCGCCTCAACGCGGCCGCCATCAGCGGCGAATACCTCTCCGCCGCTTCCTTCCTGGGCATCGCGGGACTGGTCCTCGTACAGGGCCCGGACATGCTCTGGTATCCGGTCGGCTACACGGCCGGATACCTGGTGCTGCTGCTGTTCGTCGCCGCCCCACTGCGCCGCTCCGGCGCCTACACCCTCCCCGACTTCGCCGAGGCCCGCCTCGCCTCGCACGCCGTACGACGCCTCGCCGGGGCCTTCGTCGTCGGAGTGGGGTGGTTGTACCTGCTGCCCCAACTCCAGGGCGCCGGGCTCACGTTGACCGTCCTCACCGGGGCGCCCGACTCGCTCGGCGGCCTGATCGTGGCGGTCGTCGTGGTCGCCACCGTCGCGGCCGGAGGCATGCGCAGCATCACCTTCGTCCAGGCCTTCCAGTACTGGCTGAAGCTCACCGCGCTGCTCGTCCCCGCCCTCTTCCTGATCCTCGCCTGGCAGAGCGACGGAGCGCCCCGGCGCGCCTTCGAGGAACCGGCAACGTTCCGTGAACAGCGGGCAGTTCGGGTCGACGAGACGCTCGACCTCAGGCTCGACCACCCCCTCACGGTCACGGTGACCGGCAAGGTCGACGGCCACACGCACGACGCCACGAAGCTCCAACTCCCCGCCGGCACCCACCACATCGAGCGCGGCACCCGCCTCACCTTCGCCAAGGGCACCCCCGTCCCCGTCGCCGACCGCGGCACCAACGGCGGCATGTCGACCTCGCTGGCCGCGAGCCGCGAGGAACGCCCGCTGTACGCGACGTACGGCCTCATCCTCGCCACCTTCCTCGGCACCATGGGCCTGCCCCACGTCGTCGTCCGCTTCTACACCAGCCCGCACGGCGTCGCCGCCCGCCGCACCACGGTCGCCGTCCTCGGCCTGATCGGCGCCTTCTACCTCCTCCCGCCCGTCTACGGCGCCCTCGGCCGCCTGTACACCCCCGAACTCACCCTCACCGGCGACGCCGACGCGGCCGTACTCCTGCTGCCCGACCGCATGATCGGCGGCGTCGGCGGCGATCTGCTCGGCGCGCTGGTCGCGGGCGGCGCCTTCGCCGCGTTCCTGTCCACCGCGTCGGGGCTGACCATGGCCGTCGCGGGTGTCCTCACCCAGGACGTCCTTCCTTCGCGCGGAGTACGGCACTTCAGACTCGGCACGGTCCTCGCCATGGCCGTACCGCTGGCGGCGAGCGTCCTCGTCGGCGGGCTGCCCGTCGCCGACGCCGTGGGGCTCGCGTTCGCCGTATCGGCGTCCTCCTTCTGCCCGTTGCTGGTTCTCGGCATCTGGTGGACGCGGCTCACCCCGCCCGGCGCGGCCGCCGGGATGCTGGTGGGCGGAGGGTCGGCGTTCGTCGCCGTGGCCGCGACCATGGCGGGCTTCCCGGGCACGGGCCCACTGCACGCCCTGCTCGCCTGGCCCGCGCTCTGGTCGGTGCCGCTGGGGTTCCTCACCATGGTGCTGGTGTCCCTGGCCACGCCGGGCCGGGTGCCGACGGGAACGGCGGCGATCCTGGCGCGGTTCCATCTGCCGGAGGAACTGCGGGCGGAGGTGAAGGCGTGACGAGACTCCAGGGCGTCCTTGGCGTCGCCGCGAGCGGATCGCCCAACTTCCTTACGGAGGCGGGCACATGAGCGGATTCCTGGCCGGCCTCTGTGTCGCCGTACTCCCGCTGCTGGCCGCCGGGTTCTGGCTCGGGCGGCGCACCGCACGGCCCGCGAGCCTCGGCGGGCTCGGCACCCCGGTCGAGCACGCCACCTTCCAGACCCTGCACACCGCGTCCCTCGCCGCGCCCCCGCTGCGCGCCGGCCTGACCGAGGAGACGGCCCGCCGCTCGGCCCGCAGACTGCGCACGCTGCTCGGCACCGACGCGCTCTGCTTGACCGACCAGAAGCAGGTCCTCGCCTGGGACGGCGTCGGCGACCATCACCGGGCCGAGATCATGGAACGCCTCGCGGGCCCTCTGGAGACCGGCCGCGGCGAGGCGTTCCGGCTCAACTGCGACGCTCCCGACTGCCCGTTGCGCTGGGCGGTGGTCGCCCCGCTCACCGTCGACGACCGGGTCCACGGCGCGCTGGTCGCCTGCGCACCACGCGAGTCCGCCGTCCTCGTCCGAGCCGCCGGAGAGGTCGCCCGCTGGGTTTCCGTACAACTCGAGTTGGCGGACCTGGACCAGTCCCGCACCCGCCTGATCGAGGCCGAGATCAAGGCACTTCGGGCCCAGATCTCCCCGCACTTCATCTTCAACTCGCTCGCGGTGATCGCGTCCTTCGTCCGCACCGACCCTGAGCGCGCCCGTGAACTGCTCCTGGAATTCGCCGACTTCACCCGCTACTCGTTCCGCAGGCACGGCGACTTCACCACCCTCGCCGACGAACTCCACGCCATCGACCACTACTTGGCGCTGGTCCGGGCCCGCTTCGGCGAGCGCCTGTCGGTCACCTTGCAGATCGCCCCCGAGGTGCTGCCGGTGGCGCTTCCGTTCCTGTGCCTCCAGCCGCTGGTCGAGAACGCCGTCAAGCACGGCCTGGAGGGCAAGGCCGTGACCGCCGCGGGCAAGAGCCGTATCAGCATCACCGCGCAGGACGCGGGCGCCGAGGCGCTCGTCGTCATCGAGGACGACGGCGCCGGCATGGACCCCGACCTGCTCCGCCGCATCCTCGCGGGCGAGGTCAGCCCCTCGGGCGGCATCGGCCTGTCCAACGTCGACGACCGGCTCCGCCAGGTCTACGGCGACGACTACGGCCTCGTCATCGAGACCGCCGTAGGAGCGGGCATGAAGATCACCGCCCGGCTGCCGAAGTACCAGCCGGGCGTGCACTCGGCGAGCCGGCGGAGTGGGGAATAGCGCGTCAGGTGCTGCGCGTGGCCACCATCCCGAGGGTGATCAGCCCGAGCACGACCCAGCCGAACCACAGCCAGCCGTTACTCCCGAGCGCCACCGTGTAGGCGGTCACCACTACGAGTCCGCCGACGGTGATCACCCCCATGGTCTTCGTGGAACCGGGCATCGCAACACCCTCCTCATGGTTCGTCCCTCTCCATGGTGCCCCCGTTCTGCTTCCGAACGGCGCACACGACGAAATGTGTGCCCGACTTCCATGGACCGTTGCTGGTCCAGGAGGCCGCCTCGTACACCGACGGATCGAAGCCGTAGTCGGCCGGCGGCACGTCCCGGGCGCACACCGCGTCCGACCGCGTACGGGCCTGGGCCAGCGTGACGCCCGCGCCCAACCGGGTGAACCCGACCACCTCCTGGTCGTGCTCGCCGGTACAGGAGACCAGACTCGCGGCCCGGTCCGAGGGCACGTCCAGACAGTCCCGCTTCTGCATCGTCGACGTGTCCGCGAACGCCGACCCGAGGGCGCGACGGCTGCCGAGCGGCCCGTAGACCGGCCCGTGCGCGCCCAGCACCAGACACGCGGTCCGGTGTCCGGCGGCCTCGAAACCGGCATCGGTCGGTACGACGGCGAGGCCCCGCACGTCCGCGAGCCTCCCCCGCATCCCCCGCGTCCGCCGCGCACACCGGTCCGCCCCGGCCTTGCGCGCCTCACTCGCGGACGCGGTGGACACGAACGCCATCACCTGCCCGTCCGGCACCGAGTTCCGGCACGTGGGGTCGACGGCGAGCCGTGGCGTCCCTTGGAAGAGCTTCCCACCGGGCCAGTCGGCGGTGACACAGTCGCCGTCCTTGAGCGGCGCGGAGAGCCCGATCGCTGTGCCGTACGGCGGGCTGTCCTTCTCCGTGCTCGTGTTGTCGCCGGGCGGCTGGTGGGCCATCGCGTACCAGACGCCGCCCAGGGCGAGGGCGAGCCCGAGCAGGCCCGTGAGGACGGCCTGGCGGAGCCGGGGACGGGGGCGGCGGCGCCGGCCGGTGGGGGAGTGCGACGCAGGTGGCTCCCCGGTGAACGGTATCGGTGCCGCCACCGGCTCCAGCACGGCCTGGCCCTCCCACGGCGACTGCGAGCCGAGGTCGGTCTGGGTCCGGGCGTACGCCCCCGCCCCCGGGTCCGTCTGCGGCGTCACGATCCGCGCCAGCGCCGCCTCGGCCTCCGCCGCCGGAATCCGCCGTAGCGGATCCTTCTCCAGCATCGCGTGGAGCACCGGGGCGAGGGCGCCCGCGCGGACCGGGGGCAGCGGGTCCTCCATGACCACCGCGGTGATCTCCGCGAGCGGCGACTCGCGCACGAAGGGACCGTGGCCCTCGACGGCGTGGTACAGCGTGCAGCCCAGCGAGAACAGGTCGGCGGCGGCGGTCGGCGGCCCGCCCGTGGCCCGCTCCGGCGCGAGATAACCCGCAGTGCCGACGAGCACGGACGTCAGCGTGTACCGCGTCTCCCCGGCGTCCGGCTGCACCGAGATGCCGTAGTCGGTGAGCAGGACGCGGGCGTACGGCGAACCCGTGCGGTCCGGCGCGAGCAGGATGTTCGCCGGTTTCACGTCCCGGTGCATGACGCCCCGCTGGTGCCCGGCGGTCAGCGCGTCCAGTACGGCGAGCCCGATGCGGGCGCACTCCGCAGGGGCCAGTGAGCCGTACCGGGCGACCATGTCGCGCAGGTCCACCGCGTCCGCCACGTACTCCATGACGATCCACGGCAGCCCCTCGTGCTCCAGCACGTCGTGCACGGTCACCACATGTGGGTGCCCGCGCAGCCCCGCCGCGTTCCGTGCCTCGGCCCGGGCCCGCGCGACCCGGGCCTCCCGCTCGGCGTCGGCGTAGGCCGGGTTGCTGAACACGATCTCCTTGAGCGCGACTTCACAGGCCAGCCTCTGGTCATGTGCGAGCCACACATGTCCCATACCGCCACTGCCCAGCTGGTTCAGCAGCAGATAGCGGCCGGCGATGACCCGGCCCACTCCCGAGGTCGGCGATCCCTGAGGCATGCGGAGTCCTCCTTCCGGGGCCGCGTCACGTCTCGGCTGTTGTCGTGGGCGTGCCGGTGACCGGGGCGCCGCTCGTCACGGAGGCGCCGGCGGTGACGGGCGCGCTGCTGGTCACGGGAGCACTCGTCACCGGGGCGCTGCTGGTGACCGGTGCGCTCGTCGAGGGCGAGTGGGTCACCACGGAGGGCGTAGCGGTCGTGGGCGAACCGCTCGACGGCGGCGGGTCGGACGGCGGTGGCGATGACGGCCGTGCCGAGGGCGGTGACGAGGACGTGGGCGGCGGCGGAGGGGCCGTCGAGGGCGGTGCCGTGGACGTCGGCGGACGCAGCGTCGGCCCGGCGGACGTCGGACCCGGGGGAGTGGAAGCCGAGCCCCCGCTCGTCCCGTCGGCCACGCTCAGCAGGACGTACTCCCCGAACCGCAGCTCGGTCCCGGCCGGCGGATCGGTCGCCGTGACGTGCGCGTCGTCGGACGGCAGCGCGTTCCCGCCGTACCCGACGGCCAGACCACTGCTCACCAGTCGCCGCCGCGCGTCCCCGAACGTCGCCCCCGCGAGGTCGGGCACAGCGTGCTGCTTCCGGGTGTCGAAGGCGGTGTCGTGCTTGCCGGTCGTACCGACCGGACGCTCGATACCGCGGTCGGGATCGTCGACGTCGACGAGAGCGAGCCCCTCCACCTTCTGGGGCGCTGGACGCACGGCCACGACCGAGGACGCGCGATATCCGTTCCACTTCTTGTTGCCGTCCTCGAACTTGACGGAAATCCGGCTCGCGTCGCCCTTGAAGGGGCGCAGCGGATTTCCGCACGAGCACTTCGCGGCGGGTTCTCCCCGCTCGTCGACGAGAATCGCGATTCCCGCCTGGAGAAGGGAGTTGTAGGGCGTGGCCTTTCCCTTTTTGTAGTCGTGGTTCTGTACGAGAGTGTCGTGACGCAGGAGTACGGGTGTGAGCCGATCCAGATAGGCCGGAATCTCGTCCGTGCTGATACCCGGCACGCCCGACCAGGCGACCGCCTTCTGATGATTCGCGGGATCGGTCAGGAACCTCTTGAGCTTCGCCACGTCACACACGGTCGGCTTCTTGGTGCCCCCGTACAGACCAGGCGTGTCCCCCTGCTGCAAGCTGCCCCGCACCGGCATAGAGCGGACCTCGGCGTCCTGGCCCAGTCCTTGTTTCTCGTCGAAGAAAGGCGCGAGCGACGGAACTCCGGCGGTGACCGCCTGCACGGCGAACGTATGTGCGCTCTCACCGCATCCGCTCAGTCCACTCACGACCAGGACACACACGAGCAGCACGGCGATCCTGCGGATCACCGGAATTCCGGTCCTTTGCACAACAGCGCGAAATGTCATTACCGCTCCCCCCGGTGGCGGTTCCCCCATCGCGCTTTATGCTACTGAACGAAATTGCCGCTCAGTTGCCGCATGTGTTCAATTGCCTCGTGTGTTCAATGAGGCCAAATAGGCGTTGTACGCCTCGAGTTCCTTGTCGCCGTCCCGGTCGGCGGCCCGGTCCTGGCGCTTGGCCTGCCGCTGTTCCGAGCTGTACCACTGGAACAGCAGGGCGATCAGCACCAGCACGGACGGGACCTCGCTGAACGCCCAGGCGATACCGCCGGCCGCGTTCTGATCGGAGAGCGCGTCGATGCCGAGCGAGGCGGGCGGGTTCTTGAACGTCTGGACCATCGGCTCCGACGCCATCATCAACGCGATGCCGAAGAACGCGTGGAACGGCATCCCCGCGAACAACTCCAGCATCCGCATCAGATAACCCGGCCGGCTGGGCCCCGGGTCCACACCCATGATCGGCCAGAAGAACACCACGCCCACGGCCAGGAAGTGCACCATCATCGCGATGTGCCCGGTCTTCGACCCCATCAGGAAGTCGAAGATCGGCGTGAAGTACAGCGCGTAGAGGCTCGCGATGAACAACGGGATCGTGAACGCGGGATGCGTGATGATCTTCATGTACCGGCTGTGCAGGAACATCAACAGCAGCTCACGGGGCCCCTTGCGCCCCCGGGCCGCCGGGGGCAGCGCGCGCAACGCCAGGGTGATCGGGGCGCCGAGCAGCAACAGGATCGGCGACAACATGCTGATGACCATGTGCTGCACCATGTGCACGCTGAACATGACCATGCCGTAGTCGTTGAGCTTGGTGCACATCACCAGCCCGATGGTCAGCACACCGATGACGTAGGAGATCGTCCCTGTCGGATTCGAACCGACGACCTACGCATTACAAGTGCGTTGCTCTGGCCAACTGAGCTAAGGAGGCCTGCGCCTGCACGATGTCGCACACGGGCACGGCACCGCTGCCGACGGCCCCGGCGATCCTGGCCGCCGTCTCGTACGGGGTGAGCGCGCTGGTGTCGACGAAATGGGCGTCGGCGGTGACCGTGACCGGCAACATCCAGTTCAGCGCCATGA
>NZ_JBLTJC010000159.1:0-22855 GCF_048158785.1 Streptomyces colwelliae
GACTACCTCCTCGCCCTGGACTCCTGCGCCCGCGAGCCGCCTGTCACTTCTGGTACACCGCTCGGCTCGCCGGGGTTCCCACTCCGCTCGCAGTACTCGAAACTACTGGCGCTGTTCGAGTGACTGCGCGATCTCCAGGGCCCGCCGCTTCGACCCCACGCCCTCCAGACGGAACGTCAGATCCCCGCCCGGAACCCCACCGCCCGCATGGGTCCACAGCAGCGTCGGTCCCGCCGTCCGCTCCTCGCGCGTATAACGGCCCCCGTCCGCGCCCACCAGCCAGAAGCTCAGCAGATGCGGTCGCGCGAACCACAGCGCCGGGTCCTGGATGCCGTCCGGCGAGACGGTCCCGCCCAGCGACAGCCACTCCGGCGGCTCGCGCACCGTCTTGACGAAGCCGATGTCCAGCCGTGCCGGATACTCGTCGACCCGGATCGTGTGCCCGCCCTCCCGCCAGCACAGGCTCACCAGGAAGCGCCCCCGCGGCTCGCCGGTCACCGTCACCGCGTCCGGAACGCCCAACGAGTCCGGCACCAACGGCTCGAACCCGGCCCGCCGACCGGCCTGCGCCAGCGTCACCGACCGCCCGCACCCCGGCACCGAGGCACCGGCCGAGGGCACCGCCGACGGGTCGTACCGCACCTCGACCCCACCGAAGCCGAACCAGTCGAAGACCGCCGCCCGCACCGGGGGCGTGAGCACGAGCACCGTCAGCAGACCGCACAGGGCCGCCACCAGCGCCCGCCGCCGCGTCCGCATCCAGCGCCGGACGGCATGCAGCCGCGCCCGGACCCCGGTGGGCCCGGCCTCCTGGACGGGTACCGGGATCTGCTCGGCCAGTATCTGCGCCAGCACCCTCTCGACCATCGACTCGGACCCGGCGGCGGCCCCGCTTCCGCCACCGCCCCGCGCGTCCAGCGAACGCCCCAGCGCCCGCAGCTCGTCCGGCAGCCGAGGCGCACCCTCGTGCGGCTCCCGTCCGTCACTCACACTCATCACCCCCTTCCCGAGGCCGGAAATCCGGCAGCAGCCGCCCGAGTTTCCTCAGCGCGCGGTTCAGCCGGGACTTCACCGTGCCGCGTGGCCAGCCCAGGGCCTGGGCCGTCTCCGGTTCGTCCATCTCCAGGAGATAGCGGTAGGTCACGACCAGGCGGTGCTCCTCGCTGAGCTGCTCCAGGGCGGACAGCAGGGCCGCGCGGCGCTCCGTCTCCAGCGTGGCGACCGCCGGGTCCGCCGATTCCGGTATCAGCGGCTCGGCCTCCGCGAACGCCGCCTCCCGGCCGGCGAGCGTGCGCTGACGCGCCGCCGTACGCACTGTGTTCCTCGTCTCATTGGCGACGATCGACAGCAGCCACGGCTTGAACGCCGCGCCGTCCCGGAACCTGCCCAGCGCGCAGTACGCCTTGACGAAGGCCTGCTGCACCACGTCCTCCGCGTCCGCTCCCGCCCCGAGTGCCGCGGCCGCCCTGAGCGCGATGCCCGTGTGGGCCCGCACCAGCTCCGCGTACGCCTCCGGCTCTCCGGCGCGTACGCGTGCGATCACCGCGGCCTCATCGACGATGCGGCCCCCCTCCCGCGTTCTCACACTCTTGTTACACCGCCGGGGCCCCATCGGTTCCCACCTGTTTCCGACCAGTTCCGGACCGGGTCCCGGGACCTGAGAGAATGGTGAGCATGGCCTCAGATCGTCCCCGCGTGCTCTCCGGAATCCAGCCCACAGCAGGCTCGTTCCACCTTGGCAACTACCTCGGCGCCGTCCGCCAGTGGGTGGCCTTGCAGGAGTCCCACGACGCGTTCTACATGGTCGTCGACCTGCACGCGATCACGGTCCCGCAGGACCCGGCGGACCTGCGCGCCAACACCCGGCTCGCCACCGCGCAGCTGCTGGCCGCCGGGCTGGAGCCGGAGCGCTGCACGCTGTTCGTCCAGAGCCATGTCCCCGAGCACGCCCAGCTCGCCTGGGTCATGAACTGCCTGACCGGCTTCGGTGAGGCGTCGCGCATGACCCAGTTCAAGGACAAGTCCACCAAGCAGGGCGCCGACCGCGCCAGCGTCGGCCTGTTCACGTACCCGATCCTCCAGGTCGCCGACATCCTGCTGTACCAGGCGCACGAGGTCCCGGTCGGCGAGGACCAGCGCCAGCACGTCGAGCTCACCCGCGATCTCGCCGAGCGCTTCAACGGCCGCTTCGGCGAGACCTTCACGATCCCGAAGCCGTACATCCTCAAGGAGACGGCGAAGATCTACGACCTTCAGGACCCGTCGATCAAGATGAGCAAGTCGGCGTCCACTCCGAAGGGCCTCATCAACCTCCTCGACGACCCGAAGACCACCGCCAAGAAGGTCAAGAGCGCGGTCACCGACACGGACACCGTGATCCTCTACGACGTCGGGAACAAGCCGGGCATCAGCAACCTGCTCACGATCTACTCGACCCTCACCGGCAAGTCGGTCGCGGAGCTGGAGCGGGACTACGAGGGCAAGATGTACGGCGCGCTCAAGACGGACCTCGCCGAGGTCATGGTCGAGTTCGTGACGCCGTTCCGGGAGCGCACCCAGCAGTACCTGGACGACCCGGAGACGCTCGACTCGATCCTGGCCAAGGGCGCGGAGAAGGCGCGAGCCGTCGCGGCCGAGACCCTCGCCCAGGCGTACGACCGGGTCGGCTTCCTGCCCGCCAAGCACTGAGGCGTACGACCGCACTGAAGTACCACTGGGCAGAGCGCTGCACATCACTACGGTTGCGCCTGCCCACAACTCAGGTGTGGCCGTACAGTCGATAGCCGGGTGGCCGCATGCGCGCCGCTCCCGCTCACCATCAGGACCACCGACAGGACGACAGGAGACGACGTGGGGACCGTAACGATCGGCGTGTCGATCGCGGTCCCGGAGCCTCACGGCAGCCTGCTCCAGGAGCGGCGCGCGGGCTTCGGCGACGCCGCGGCTCACGGCATCCCCACGCACGTCACGCTGTTGCCGCCGACCGAGGTCGACGCCTCGCAACTGCCCGCGATCGAGGCCCACCTCATCGACGTCGCCACCGCCGGGCGCCCCTTCCCGATGCGGCTGTCCGGCACCGGGACCTTCCGGCCGCTGTCCCCGGTCGTCTACGTCCAGGTGGTCGAGGGCGGCTCCGCCTGCACCTGGCTCCAGAAGCAGATCCGCCACACCTCAGGGCCGGTGGCGCGCGAGCTGCACTTCCCGTACCACCCGCACGTCACCGTGGCGCACGGCATCGACGACGAGCTGATGGACCGTGCCTTCGAAGCGCTCGCCGACTACCGCGCGGAGTGGTCGTGCACCGGCTTCGCGCTCTACGAACAGGGCCCCGACGGCGTCTGGCGCAAGCTCCGCGAGTTCGCCTTCGGCGCAGCCGTCGTACCACCCCAGGCGGCCCACACCGAGCGCGGCACGATCCCCAGCCACTGAGGCCGGACAGGCCCTGGGCGCGGTCAGACCGCCAGCCGCCGGAACAGCGTCCGTGGCAGGTGCCGCAGCGCCGACGTCAGCACGCGCAGCGTCCCCGGCACCCACACCGTCTCCGAGCCTCGGCGCAGGCCCAGTTCGATGGCTGTGGCGACGGCTTCGGGGGTGGTCGTGAGCGAGGCCGCCTTCGGGTCGGCCATGGTCCTCGACCGTACGAGCCCCGGGCGTACGACCATGACGTGCACGCCCGTGCCGTGCAGCGCGTCGCCCAGCCCCTGGGCGAAGGTGTCCAGGCCGGCCTTGCTGGAGCCGTAGATGAAGTTCGCGCGGCGGGCCCGCTCGCCGGCGACCGAGGAGAGCACCACCAGGGAGCCGTGGCCCTGGCTCTGCAGGGCCCGGGCGCTGACGAGGCCGGACGAGACGGCACCGATGTAGTTGGTCCGCGCGACCCGCACCGCGGCGGCCGGGTCGCGCTCGTCCTGGGCCTGGTCGCCGAGGACGCCGAAGGCGAGCAGGACCATGTCGATGTCGCCCTCGGCGAAGACCTTGCCGAGGACGGTCTCGTGGGAGTCGGGGTCGAGCGCGTCGAAGGCGACGGTGTGGACCACGGCCCCCAGGGCACGCAGTTCCGAAGCGGCACTCTCCAGGGCGGGCGACAGGCGGCCCGCCAGCCACACCGTGCGGGTGCGGCGCGCGATCATCCGGCGGGCGGTGGCCAGCGCGATCCGGGACGTGCCGCCGAGGACGAGGAGGGACTGTGGAGGACGCATGCCTGTGACCGTATCGCCCACTTATGGGTGGTTAGTCGTACGGCGTCGGCGCCCTCCCTGAAATGGGCGATTAATCGGATGCCGCTCAACAGGGCGCCACGCGCGCGTTCCCGGGGTACCCGCACATCGGTCTCCCAGGACGAGGGCAGAATCGGATCATGGACTGGCTGAAGAAGCTCCCCCTCATCGGGCCGCTGGTGGCGCGCCTGATGCTCACGCACGCGTGGCGGTCGTACGAGCGGCTGGACCGGGTGAAGTGGTCGCAGCTGGCCGCCGCGATGACATTCATCAGCTTCATCGCGCTGTTCCCGCTGCTGACCGTGGCCGCAGCCATCGCCGCCGCCACCCTGAGCACAGACCAGCAGCACGAACTTCAGGACAAGATCGCCGAGCAGGTCCCCGGTATCTCCGACCAGCTCAACATCGGTTCCCTGGTGGACAACGCGGGCACCATCGGTCTCATCGCCGGTGCCGTCCTGCTGTTCACCGGCATCGGCTGGGTCGGCTCGATGCGGGAGTGTCTGCGCGCGGTGTGGGAGCTGCCAGACCGCGACGAGAACCCCCTCCTGCGCAAGCTCATCGACACCGGCGTGCTGATCGGCCTGGGCGGTGCCGTCCTCGCGACGATCGCCGTCTCCACCGTCGCCTCCGCCCTGGTCGACTGGATCAGCCGCGAACTGGGCCTGGTGGAGGGCGGTTGGGGCGGGATCCTCCTGCGTATCGCCGCGTTCGGCGTCGCCGTGCTCGTCGACTTCCTGCTCCTGCTGTACGTCCTGACGCTGCTGCCCGGCGTCGAACCCCCGCGCCGCCGCCTCTCCGTGGCCGCACTGATCGGCGCGGTCGGCTTCGAACTGCTGAAGCTGCTGCTCAGCGGCTACATCCAGGGCGTGGCCGCGAAGAGCATGTACGGCGCGTTCGGCGTCCCCGTGGCGCTGCTGCTGTGGATGAACTTCACCTCGAAGCTGGTCCTGTTCTGCGCCGCCTGGACGGCGACGCCGTCCAAGGGGGACCCCGAGGACGACGCGTACGACCCGGCCGACGAGACCGAGAACCCGAAGGTCAGGGACGACGACGCCGGACCAGATCCGGCAGCGGCCAGCGCCGGTTGACCAGGAAGACACCGGCCGCGAGCAGCACCAGCAGCCCGCCGGTGACCGCGAGCGCGATCCCCACCCCGCTCGAACCGTCCTCCTCCGCGGCCGAGGCCGAATTACCGGCGCCCGGCTTCGTGGACGTGTCGCCGCCCGCCTCCCCGGTGGCCGTAGCACCCGGCTGTGCGCTCGCCTGCGGGACGTTCTTGGGCGCGACGAGCTCACCCACCGGCTGGACCTTCCCGTCCGCCTGGAAGCCCCAGTCGAGGATCTTCGCGGCCTCCTTGTAGACCTCGTTGTGCTCGTCCTTCTCCGGGTTCATGACGGTGACCAGCAGCACCTTGCCGTCGCGCTCGGCGACGCCGGTGAAGGTGGCGCCCGCGTTGGTGGTGTTGCCGTTCTTGACGCCCGCGATGCCCGGGTACACCGACACGTCCGAGTCGCCGCTCAGCAGCCGGTTGGTGTTCTGGATGTCGAAGGTCCCGCGGACCGACTTGCCCTTCTTCTTCGTCGTCTCGCCCGGGAACTTCGCGCTCACCGTCGAGCAGTACTCCCGGAAGTCCTTCTTCTGGAGCCCGGAGCGCGCGAACAGCGTCAGGTCGTACGCCGACGAGACCTGCCCCGGCTCGTCGTAGCCGTCCGGCGTCACCACGCGCGTGTCGAGTGCCTGGAGGTCCTGGGCATGCGCGTTCATGTCGGAGACGGTCTTCGCGACGCCCCCGTTCATGTGGGACAGGACGTGCACCGCGTCGTTGCCGGAACGCAGGAAGACACCGAGCCACAGGTCGCGGACCGTGTAGCTCTCGCCCTCCTTTATCCCGACCAGGCTCGAACCGGCGCCCATGCCGGCCAGGTCGGACGCGACGACCTTGTGCTCGGTCGTCTTCGGGAACTTCGGCAGCACGGTGTCCGCGAACAGCATCTTCAGGGTGCTCGCCGGAGGCAGCCGCCAGTGCGCGTTGTGCGCGGCGAGCACCGCGCCCGACTCGGCGTCGCTCACGATCCACGACCGCGCGGTCACGTCCTTCGGCAGCACCGGGACGCTGGACGTCAGATTGACCTGCGTCCCCGCCTGGCCGAGGCGGGTGCCGCCCACCGACGACATGTTGGCCGGGGGAGTGGCCGTAGGAGTCGCCGACGAACTCGCCGACGAACTCGGGGTCGCGGTCGGAGTCGCGGTCGGGGTGGGAGTCGGACTCGGAGCCGCGAGGGCGACGGGCGCGGTGAGCGCGAGGGACGACAGGGCGGCGGAAAGCACCAGCAGGGATCGCCTGATGGTCTGTAGTGGAGCGGGCACGGACGAGAACGTACATGCCGGGGGACCCGAAGTCCCGTCACCGGCCACACCCCGGACACGGGCCCCCGGGGACGACGGCGATACTGGACTCATGAAGCTCAGCCGCCCCGTCTCCTGGTTCCTGCTCGCCTTCGGGGTGTGGAGCTGGGTCATCTGGGTCACTTTCGTCAAAAACCTGGTTGCGGACAGCAGCGGACTGGCCTTCGACGACGGCCACCCGACGGCGTACTTCTGGGTGCATCTGACCCTCGCCATCGTCTCCTTCGTATTGGGGACGGTCATCGGGGGCCTCGGGTTGCGTGGACTGCGCGCACTGCGCGGGACGTCATAAAGAAGTGGCCATCCTCGTCATCGCCCTCGTGGCCCTGATCGCCGTCGCCGTCCTCGGCGGGCTCCACTGGTACGTCTGGCGCCGCCTCGTCCGCGACACCACGCGCGCGTGGGGCCCGGCCCGCATCACCGGCACGGCCGTGCTCGTCGCCGGCCCGGTGCTGATGATCGCGGCCCTGGCCGCCGAACGCGGCGGCGCACCCTTCTGGCTCCAACAAGCCCTGGGCTGGCCCGGTTTCCTGTGGATGGCCCTGGCGATCTACCTCCTGCTGGCCGTCCTCGCGGGCGAGGTCCTACGGCCGCTGCTGCGCCGGCTCCTCGAACGGCGTGGGCGGCCCGAGACGGCCGTGGAGGAGCGCGAGGCCCCGGCCTTCGCGACCGTCCCCGAAACAGCCTCTGAGGCGGTCCCTGAAGCGCCGCGGAGGAGTGCTCCGCTCGCCGTCCCCTCCCGTCGGCTCTTCGTCTCCCGTGTCGTCGGGGGTGCGGCCGCCGCCGCGGCCGTGGGAACCGTCGGGTACGGCACCTACGGCGTGCTGCGCGGGCCGAGTGTCAAGCGGGTCACCGTGCCGTTGGCCAAACTGCCGCGGTCGGCGCACGGGTTCAGGATCGCGGTCGTCAGTGACATTCATCTGGGGCCGCTCCTGGGGCGGGGGTTCGCGCAGAAGGTCGTCGACACGATCAACGCGACCCAGCCCGATCTGATCGCCGTCGTCGGCGACCTGGTCGACGGGAGTGTCAAGAACCTGGGGCCCGCGGCAGCACCCCTGGCCGGGCTGAAGGCGCGCCACGGCAACTTTTTCGTCACCGGTAATCATGAGTATTTCTCCGGTGCCGCCGCCTGGGTCGAGGAGGTGCGGCGACTCGGGATCCACCCCCTGGAGAACGCCCGTACCGAACTGGCCGGGTTCGACCTCGCCGGGGTCAACGACCTCCAGGGCGAGAGCGAGGGGCAGGGGCCCGACTTCGGGAAGGCGCTCGGCGACCGGGACACCACGCGCGCGTGCGTGCTGCTCGCGCATCAGCCCGTACAGATCCATGAGGCCGTGAAGCACAACGTCGACCTCCAGCTCTCCGGGCACACCCACGGCGGCCAATTGTGGCCCGGCAACTTCGTCGCGGCGGCGGCCAATCCGACGGTCGCGGGCCTGGAGCGGTACGGCGACACAGAGCTGTACGTCAGCAGGGGCGCCGGCGCGTGGGGACCGCCCACGCGCGTGGGGGCGCCGTCGGACATCACGGTCGTCGAACTGGCCTCGAAACAGGCTTAATCGCCGATGCCGGAACATGTCTGCGAACTGGCTGAGAGTCGGCTGTGAAACGGGCAATTAACACCCGGCGGTAAGTTCTTTCTCATCTCGGCAGAACCCTCTTCCCCCGGGCGAAACTCCTGTGGTTAGGTGATCCGCGCCACTAGGGGAGTGGCATATGCGAGGGGCCCGGGAGGGCCCTTGGGAGGGCACACCGATGCGGTCGGTTCGCATACGGATTCTCGCGACGCTGCTGGTTCTGGCGGCCGTGGGAGTCGGGGGCTGGCAGTTGCTGCCGTCCGACGGGAGCAACGACAGGACGATCACGGTCGGGACGACGGACGCTGTCACGTCCCTCGACCCGGCCGCCGCGTACGACGCCGGTTCCTGGGCGCTGTACAGCAACGTCTTCCAGTCACTGATGACGTTCGAGTCGGGCGGTACGACACCCGTGCCGGACGCGGCCAAGAGCTGCGCGTTCGTGGGCGGCGGGCTCACGACGTACCGCTGTGTGGTGCGCGAGGGGCTCACCTTCCCGAGCGGGCGCGCGATGACCGCCGAGGACGTGAAGTTCTCCTTCGACCGGGTCAAGAAGATCAACTCCGATGTCGGTCCGGCGGCCCTGCTCTCCACGCTCGGCTCGGTCGACGCCTCCGGGATGACCGTCACCTTCCATCTGTCGTCCCCGGACGCCACGTTCCCGTTCAAGGTGGCCACCGGCGCCGGTGCGATCGTCGACAGCACCAAGTACCCGAAGGACGCCCCGCGCAACGGCTACCAGGTCGACGGCACCGGCCCGTACACCCTGTCCACGTATACGAAGGACAAGAAGGCGGTCCTTTCGCCGAACGGCCACTACAAGGGTGCCGTCAAGAACACCGGGAGCCCGATCGAGCTGCGGTACTACGCCGACTCGGACGCGTTGCAGAAGGCGTACAAGGCGAAGCAGGTGGAGGTCGCCACCCGCCAGTTGCCGCCGAAGATGCTCTCCGGGCTCTCCGCGAGCGACCCCGACCAGCGGGTGTCGGAGGCGGACAGCTCCGAGACCCGCAACCTGTACCTCAACACCCGTAAGGGCACGCCCCTGCACGACGTCCTCGTCCGGCGGGCCATGGCCTGGCTGATCAACCGCGAGCAGTTGGCCGCCACGGTGTACGACGACACGGTCGACCCGCTGTACTCGCTGATCCCCACCGGGATCGTCGGCCACACGACGTCCTTCTTCGACGACTACCCCTCCCAGAGCACCAAAAAGGCGAAAGCACTCCTCGAAGAGGCCGGCGTCTCCCTCCCGGTGCACTTCACCTACGGCTACGGCATCGGGCACGGTTCCGGCAAGGAGGAGGCCGCCGAGCTGAAGAAGCAGCTGGAGGTGGGCGGGCTCTTCAAGGTGGACGTCAAGGGCTACGAGTGGACCGACTTCCAGAAGCGCTGGGCGACCGGCAAGCTGGACGCGTACGCCGTCGGCTGGGTCGCCGACTACCCCGACCCGGACACCTTCGGCTCCCCGCTCGTCGGCACCGGCTCCACCATGAACACCGGCTACAGCAACAAGATCGTCGACCAACTGATCCTCAGCAGCCAGAAGTTCGCCGACCGCAGCCGCGTCGACGCCGACTTCCGCGACCTCCAGTCCGACGTGGCCGCGGACGTGCCGCTGATCCCGCTGTGGCAGCGCAAGGAGTACGTCGTGAGCAGCGAGGACGTCGGCGGCATCTCCTATCTCACGGACGGCACCGGCGTGTTCCGGCTGTGGGCGCTGGACTGGATCTGACGCCTCCGGGCGCTGACCTTTGTTCGATCTTTTGTCCGAGTGACACCGGTCGGCCATCGCACGCAGCACCATGTGACGGAGGTGTGGGTGGGGTGAGGAGCCGACGTGGTCAGACGCAACTCCTTCCGGCTGCCCCGGCACCCGGCGTCCGTGGGTCTCGCCCGGCGCCGGGTCCGGGACCATCTGTCCGACTGGGGACACCGGAGTGACGATCCGGCGCTCCAGGACGCGGTACTGCTCGTGTCCGAGCTGGCGACCAACGTCGTACGCCACGGGCCGCTCCTGGAGCGGGAGTTCGAGGTGGCCGTGACGGCCCTCGCGGACGGCTCCTGCCTCATAGAGGTGTCGGACGAGGGCCGCCTGGAGCCCCGCCTGCGGGTTGTGACGGCCCTGGAGGAGGCCGGCCGCGGTCTCCACCTGGTGGAGGGCATCGCGGCCGCCTGGGGCGTCTGGAGCCGCGGCACCCACGGCAAGACGGTGTGGGCCCTGGTGCAGGCCCCCTGATTCCCGCCGGCTCCTACGACGGCACGGGCGCCCGCGTCGGCAGGGTCACCGTCACCGCGAGCCCCTCGCCCGGTGCCGTCCGCACTGCCACGTCACCGCCGTGCGCCTTGACGACGCCCTGCACGATCGCCAGCCCCAGGCCGCTGCCCGCGCCGCCGCCCGCCCGGAAGAAGCGGTCGAAGATGCGCGCCGCGTCGTCCTGGCAGAGCCCCGGACCCTGGTCGGCGACACACAGCCGTACGACCCCGTCCTCGCGCTCCACGCCGAGCCGTACGGGCACGTCGGAGGGGGTGTGGGTGCGGACGTTGGTCATCAGGTTGCCGAGTATCTGGCGCAGGCCCGACTCGTCGGCGCGCACCAGGAGGGAGCCGTCGGCGCCGACCGTGACGGGCCGCTCGGGCTGCTGCACCCGGAGATCCTCGGCGGCGTCGCGCACCAGGCGGCTCAGATCGACGTTCCGGAAGCGCAGTTCGGGCTGTTGGTCCAGGCGGGCCAGCGTGAGGAGTTCGTCGACGAGACGGCCCATGCGGTCCGCCTCCGCGTTCATTCGGTCCCAGGCCCGCTTGCGCTCGTCGGGCTCGGTCAGCATGCCCTTGTCGTACAGCTGGAGGTAGCCGCGTATCGCCGACAGCGGGGTGCGCAGTTCGTGCGAGGCGTCGGCCACGAAGCGGCGCAGCTGGGCCGCCGTACGCTCGCGCGTGCGGTACGCCGACTCCACCTGGTGGAGCATGGAGTTGAGGGCGACCCGCAGCTGCTCGACCTCCTGCGTCCGATGGTGGCTGGAGGGCACGCGCCGGGTCAGATCGCCCTCGGCGATGGCCGTCGAGGTCTCGACCATGTCCTCCAGGGGCAGCATCCGCCGCCGCACACTCATCATGGTCAGCGCGGCGAGCAGCGCGAGCAGCAGGCTGCCGAAGGCGAGGTCCAGCTTGAGGGCCTTGGCCATGGCGTGGTGGAGGCCGCCGGTGGAGGCCGCGATCAGGATGTACGTGCCGTCGGAGAGCCGGGTCCCGATCGCGCGGTACGGGTCGTCGCGCAGCGAGATGTCGCGCGGTGTGCCGTCGGCGGCCAGTGCGGCCGGGTCGCTGAAGAGGGCGGCGAGCGCCCGCTGGTCGGCGGTCGGGGCGAAGCCGGCGATGGTGAGCACCTTGCCCCGGGAGTCGACCGCCGCGAACACCTTGTCCTGGTTCGGTGAGCCGGCGCCCCCCTGGGGCATCAGCTGGTCGCCGAGGCCGGCCAGGGTGCTCAGCGTGTTGAGCTGTTGCATGGTGAGCTGCGAACCGCCCAGCGAGTCACGGGACTTGGTCAGCTCGGTGTCGACCTGGGCGAGCAGGTAGTGCCGCATGCCCATGAGGCTGACGGCGGTGGCCATGACGATGCCGAGCGCCAGCAGCGCGAGGTTCGCGAGGGTCAGCTTGGCGCGCAGGGAGTGGACCCCACGCTCGCAGTTCGGGAGGTGGAACTTCCTCATGCGAGCCCGTATCCGACGCCCCGCCGCGTGGTGATCACGGGCGGTCCCAGGGTCTCCAGCTTGCGCCGCAGATAGCTGATGTAGGTCTCGACGACGGTCGACTCCGGCGGGGTGTGCTCGTACTGCCAGACGTGGCGCAGGAGTTGCTCCTTGGGCACGACCCGGCCGCCGTTGCGCACCAGGAAGCGCAGCAGGGCGTACTCGGTGGGGGTCAGCTCGACCGAGCGGCCCGCGCGGTGCACCGAGTACGTCGTCTCGTCCAGCTCCAGGTCGCCGTAGCGCAGCGGCGGGCGCTGGGGGAGGACGTCGGCGGGGCGGGTGCGGCGCAGGACGGCGGTGATGCGGGCGACGACCACGTCGATGTCGAACGGCTTGGTGATGTAGTCGTCGCCGAAGCCGAGCGCGCCGACGATCTCGGCCGGCGCGTCCCGCGCGGTGAGGAAGACGACCGCCAGCTCGGGCCTGCGGGCGCGCAGCTCGTGCCCCAGGGCGCGGCCGTCGCCGTCCGGGAGCATCACGTCGAGTAGCGCGCAGTCCGGGCGGGTGCGCTCGGCCAGCGCGAGCGCCTCGCGCACGGTGCCCGCGACCATCACCTCGAAGCGGTGGTAGCGCAGCGCGATGGCGAGGACGTCCGCGATGCTCGGTTCGTCCTCCACCACCAGCACGGTTCCTGGAGCCGTCATGCCCCCAGTATCGGCCGGGGCACTGACAGTCGGGCCGGTTCGGTCTTTGGAGTTCCTTGAGAGTCATGGCCGATGCGTGTCCACGCGTGCGTGCCGCCGCCAATTCTGTAGCCCAGGACCTGGGGGACCAACCAACCGATCGACCGACCGATGTATTCAACTCGGTTTCGAATAAGGAGCGTTGAGAGTGGCGGCATTGGCACGGTGGTGCTATCGGCACCGGCTGGTGGTCCTGTTGCTGTGGGTGGGGGCACTGTTCGGCCTGGGCTTCTCGGCCTCTACGGCCGGTACGAACTACGCGAACGTGTTCTCCCTCCCGGACACGGACTCCAAGCGCGCGTACGACCTGATGGAGAAGGCGTTCCCGAACAGCTCGGGCGACACCGACACGGTGGTGTGGAAGGTCGACTCGGGATCAGTGCGGGACCAGTCCGTACGGACCCGGATCCAGCCCGTTCTCGACGAGATCGCCGGCATGAAGGGCGTCGGCGCGGTCACCGGCCCGTACTCCGGCGCCCGGGGCGCGACGCAGATCAGCTCGGACGGGACGATCGCGTACGCGCAGATCACCTTCGCCGAGCAGGCGAACGCCGTCCCCAAGGACCTCGTCCAGAACGTCGTGGACACCGCGCAGGACGCCGGACGCGAGGGTCTCCAGGTCGAGTTGGGCGGCCAGGCCGTACAGCGGGTGGAGGAGCCGCCGGGCGGCATAGCCGAGGGGGTCGGCATCATCGCGGCGGCCGTCGTCCTGTTCCTGGCCTTCGGTTCGTTCTACGCGATGATGCTCCCGATCGGCATCGCCGTCTTCGGCGTCGGCACGGGCCTGTTCGCCACCCAGCTCCTCAGCCACACCACCGACATCCCCGATCTGGCCCCGCTGCTGGCCACCCTGATCGGCCTCGGCGTCGGCATCGACTACGCCCTGTTCATCGTCACCAGGCACAGGCGAGGCGTCCAACGCGGCCTGGATCCCGAGGAGTCGGCGGTCGTCGCCCTCAACACCTCGGGGCGCGCGGTGCTGTTCGCGGGCGGCACGGTGTGCATCGCGCTCGCCGGGATGCTGGTGACGAACCTGCGCTTCCTGGACGGCGTGGTCATCGGCACCTCGCTCACGGTGGTCCTGAGCGTGCTCGCGGCCACGACGCTGCTGCCCGCCCTGCTCGGCTTCCTGGGCGTGCGGGTGCTCAGCCGCAAGCAGCGGCGCAAGCTGGCCGCGACCGGGGCCGAGCCGGAGCGCACCGACAACCTCGCGGCTCGCTGGTCGGCCGCCGTGCAGAAGCGCCCGCGCCGGATCGCCGTGTTCGCCCTAGTCGTGATGGCCGTCCTCGCCTTCCCCATCCTGTCGTTGCGCCTCGGCGCCACCGACCAGGGCAACGACGACACGTCGACGACCACCAGGCAGGCGTACGACCTGCTCGCCGACGGCTTCGGGCCGGGCTTCAACGGCCCCCTCCAGGTGGTCACTTCGGGCGGCGACACCGCCACGCTGGTCAAGGACATCCAGGGGACGAAGGACGTGGCCCAGGTCGCCGCGCTGCCGGCCGCGCACGGCGTGACGGTGATCCAGGTCGTCCCGAAGACCTCACCGCAGTCCGTGGAGACGGACGACCTGATCGACACCCTGCGCGACAAGGTGATACCCGAGGCCGGCGTGACCGGCCACGTAGGCGGTGTGACCGCGATCTCGAAGGACTTCGCGACCGTCACGGGCGACCGCCTCCCGCTCTTCGTCGCGACGATCATCGGCCTGAGCTTCCTGCTCCTCCTGCTCGCCTTCCGTTCGCTCGTGGTCCCGCTGACAGCCGCCCTGATGAACCTCATCGCGGCGGCGGCCTCCTTCGGTGTCCTGGTGGCGATCTTCCAGTGGGGCTGGGGCCTGGACATGCTCGGCCTCGGCAAGGAGGGCCCGATCAACGCCTTCCTGCCGGTCATCATGCTGTCCCTGCTGTTCGGCCTCTCCATGGACTACCAGGTGTTCCTGGTGAGCCGTATGCACGAGGAGTGGGTCCACACCAAGGACAACGCCCGCGCGGTCCGCGTCGGCCTCGCGGAGACCAGCCGCGTCATCAACAGCGCGGCCCTGATCATGGTCTGCGTCTTCCTGGCCTTCGTCCTCAGCGGCAACTCCGGCGCGGCGACGGCAGGCGTCGGCCTGGCCGCCGCGGTCGCCCTCGACGCCTTCATCCTGCGTACGGCCCTGGTGCCGGCCGCGATGCACCTGCTCGGCAAGTCCAACTGGTGGCTGCCCGGCTGGCTGGACAAGGCGCTGCCGCACCTCGCCGTGGAGCCCGCCGAGGAGCCCGTACAGGCCGCCCAGGAGGGCCCGGCGTCGGCCGTCCACGGTTTCGTCCGTACGGCCGAGGGCGAGCCCGTGGAGGGCGCGGCGGTGACGCTCCTCTCGGCGGGCGGCCGCCAACTGGACCGCGTCGAGTCCCTGGCGGACGGCTCGTACATCGTGTCGGTGCCGGGCCCCGGGACCTACCTCCTGGCGACGACGGCCACTTCGTACGGCTCGATCGCCCGCCACGTGGCGGTGGCGGACGGCCCGCTGGTCTACGACGTCGAGCTCGCGGAGGGCGAGGTGGACGCCGTCAACTGAGCCCGTCGACTGACCTGAGTGCTCAGGGGCGTTCGTCGTCGGCAGGTCCGGCGGCGGGCGCCCCGCGCTTCTCCTTCTTCGCCTTCGCCGGGTCGGGCAGCGCGTGGGTCATGCCCGGCAGGAAGTCCGTGAACAGCTCGTGCACCTCCAGGACGAGGGGCCGCAGCACCCGGAAGCGCGCGAGGGACACCCCGCGCGCGGTGAGGCGGGCGCCGCGCTCGGCGAGCCGGTAACTCCGCTCACGCCCCTCGGTCCGGTCGAACACCCAATACAGCACGAGCCCCATCTGCGAGAGCCACATCAACTCGGGCAGGACATCCCGCAGTTCGGGCGCCACCTTGGTCTTCGCGCCGAACAGCACCTCCTTGTGGACGCTGATGGCCTGCACACGCGCGTGCTCGCTCTCCGGGGAGAACGGGCTGAGCGGGCTGTCCGGGTCGGCGGCGTTCTTGAAGAACTGCACCGCGAACTCGTGGTACGGCTTCGCGATGTCCAGCCACACCCGCAGCACGCCCGCGAGCCGCGCCTCCAGATCGGTCTCCCGGTCCAGCACCTCGCGGACCGCGAGCCGGTGCTCCTCGGCGATCCGGTCGTAGAAGCCCTGGATCAGGTGCTCCTTGCCGGCGAAGTAGTAGTACGCGTTGCCGACCGAGACGCCCGCCTCCTTGGCGATCGCCCGCATCGTCGTCTTGTCGTAGCCGTGCTCCTGAAACAGCCGCATGGCCGTCTCCAGGATGAGCGCACGGGTCTGTTCGGACTTCGCGGACCTGGCGGGCGTACCGCCGTCCTCTTGGGGGCTGTCGTTCTTCTCGGGCACGGAGACAGAGCCTATCCAGTGGAGCAGGAACCGCCGGCGCAGCCCGGTCCGGTGTACGACCACCCGCTCCTCGGGTCGTACGTCCACCCGTCCCCCTGCCGGTAGACACCACCGCCCCACCGCCCGGCGCCCCACTGCGCCCCGCGCCACATGGCGGCGCCGAGCACGGCGCCCTTGGCGAGCCGGGCCCCGGTCGGGGTGCTCAACCGGTGCGCCAGGGGCCGCTGTTCGCGCAGGGCCCACAGGGTGACGATCCAGGCGGCGGCGCCCTGGTACACCTGCCCGGAGTCGCCGACGACGGTGATCTCGTCGAGGGTGGCCCGGTGATCGAGCCCGGGAAAGCGCCGCCGGGCCTCTTCGGAGGACGCCGGTACCAGCTCCAGGGGCACCAACTGCGGCTGCCGTACGAGCCAGTCGCGCAGGAAGGTGCACAGGGAGCAGTCGGCGTCGTAGAGGACGGTGAGCCCGCGGACCGGGACGCGCGAGGCGTCCCGGTCCTGGGTCCCGCCGAGGGCCGGGGCCACCCCCGTCACGCCCCGGCCGTCGGCGGAACCCAGCCCTGCGGCGCGATGGGCGGCACCTGCTCCCGCTCCATGACCCCGCGCCGCCGGATCTTGTTCAGCACGAACACGTTCCCCAGGTGCATCACCCCGAGCACCAGCAGCACCACGCCCACCTTCTTCGACAGGGCCTCGAAGATGCCCCGGGTGTCGTCGATGGTGCCGTCGCCGCTGAGGTACAGGGCGACGAACCCGAGGTTGACGAGGTAGAAGCCCACTACTAGGAGGTGGTTCACGGCCTCCGCGAGTTTTTCGTTCCCCCGTAGGACGTCGGCGAGGAAGATCCGCCCGTTGCGGCTGAGCGTCCGGGCCACCCAGATGGTGAGCCCGATGCTGACGATCAGGTAGATGACGTAGGCGATGACCGTGCGGTCCATGCGCCTCCCCCTTCTTGAACACGTTCAAAAACGCTGACAGGAAGAACTGTAGGAGCATTTTTGAACGTGTTCAACTCGCTTGCGCTGGGACCTGCGTCACACCCGCCGGGCCAGCTCCGGCCGCTTCGAGTAGTCGGTGAACCCGATGACGTTGCCCCAGGGGTCGGCGATCTCGACGGTCCACCCGGTGGCCACGGAGAACGGCGCGTCGAGGAGGGGGATACCGGCGGCGGTGAGGTGCTGGGCCGCCTTCCGCGCGTCCGGGACCTCCAGCCACACGCGCGGCGAGGGCCAGGGGGGTGGTCTGTGTCCCAGCCCGTCCTCCTGCCGCAGCAGTACCCCGGGTGTCTCGCCCCCGACCTTCAGGATCGCGATCCCGGCCTCGTCGAGCCGGAACCCGACGGTGAATCCGGCGCGTTCGTAGAAGGGGACGGCCTCGGCGAGGTCCCCGACGGGGAGGAGGAGGTTGTCGAAGCCGAGAAGTTCGTACGACTCTTCATCTGACATGCCGTCAGGTTAGAGCGATGATCGGCGCAGGCCCGGGATTGCCCGACGATCCTGAGCCGGTTGTGAGCCGAGCGGCGAGATCAGTTGTTCTTGGGCTGGCCCGCCTTGAGGATCTCCGCCACGTCGAGGGTGACCTTCGCGCCGAGGGTGTCGGGAAGGGTGACGAGTTCGCCTGAGGCGTGGATGCGGTGGTTGGCGTACTCGTCCTTCGCCGGTTCGGTGAGGACGTGGATGCGCTGGTGCTTGCGGTCGATGATCACGTACACCGGGACATTGGCGTTGGCGTAGGCGGTCACCTTGGTCTGGAGGTCCACCTTCCAGTTGCTTGAGGTGACTTCCAGGACCAGGCGGAAGACCACGGGGTCGTAGCAGTTGTTCTCGACGAGGTGCGTGTCGATGTCGGCATCGACCACGGACAGATCGGGGGTCGCGTAGTCCTCGGGACCGTCAGGGAGCCAAATGCTGATGTTCTGGAGTACTTCGGTGTCGCCTCCGGCCAGTCCGGCCGCGGCGAAGGGAGCCCTCAACCGGTCCAGGGCGCGAGCGTGGGGGGCGTCCGGGGACGGGGTCACGAGGAGCTGGTCTCCGATGATCTCGACGCGGTAGCCCGGACGACTCTCCATGATCTCGTTGACCAGGGCCGTCAGCGGCCGGTTCCCGGGGGAACGCTCAACAGCTGCTGCGGACATCAGGTGCCTCCTGTGGGCTGGTGTCGAGAGCATCATCGTAGGCCGGACAACGCCGGTATGTCCTTGACGATCACGTTCACCCAAACGGGTTGCCGCACGCCAGAAGACCCCGTTCCCAACTCGGAAACGGGGCCTTCACAGCCGTACAGAAAACAACCTCAGAAGCGCCGAGTGATCAGCGCCCGCTTCACTTCCTGGATCGCCTTCGTGACCTCGATGCCTCGCGGGCACGCGTCCGTGCAGTTGAAGGTCGTGCGGCAACGCCACACGCCGTCACGGTCGTTGAGGATCTCCAGGCGCTGCTCGCCCGCCTCGTCACGCGAGTCGAAGATGAAACGGTGGGCGTTGACGATGGCGGCCGGACCGAAGTACTGGCCGTCGTTCCAGAAGACCGGGCACGAGGACGTGCAGGCCGCGCAGAGGATGCACTTCGTCGTGTCGTCGAAGCGCTCGCGGTCCTCGGCCGTCTGGAGACGCTCGCGCGTGGGCTCGTTCGTGTCCTTGGTGATCAGGAACGGCATCACGTCGCGGTACGCCTGGAAGAACGGGTCCATGTCGACGACCAGGTCCTTCAGGACCGTCAGACCCTTGATCGGCTCGACCGTGATCGGCTTCTCGGGGTTGAGGTCCTTGATCAGGGTCTTGCAGGCAAGACGGTTCTTGCCGTTGATCCGCATCGCGTCCGAGCCGCAGATGCCGTGGGCGCACGAGCGGCGGAACGTGAGCGTGCCGTCGATGTCCCACTTGATCTTGTGGAGGCCGTCGAGGACGCGCTCCTTGGGGTCGATCTCCATCTGGAAGTCTTCCCAGACCGCTTCCGCCGAGACCTCGGAGTTGAAGCGGCGGATGCGGAAGGTGACCGTGATGTACGGGGAGTCGGCGAAGCCGGGCTCGGGCTGGCCGGCCGCTTCCGCCTTGTCCAGAACAGGGGTAGCCATCAGTACTTACGCTCCATCGGCTGGTAGCGGGTCTGGACGACCGGCTTGTAGTCGAGACGGATGGACTCGGTGCCGTCGTCGCCGACCTCGCGGTACGCCATGGTGTGGCGCATGAAGTTGACGTCGTCGCGGTTGGGGTAGTCCTCGCGGTAGTGACCGCCGCGGGACTCCTTGCGGGCGAGCGCGGAGACCGCCATGACCTCGGCGAGGTCCAGGAGGTTGCCGAGCTCGATCGCTTCCAGCAGGTCCGTGTTGAAACGGCGGCCCTTGTCCTGGATCGAGACGTTGCGGTAGCGCTCGCGCAGCTCCGCGATCTTCTCGACCGCCGTCTTGATCGTCTGCTCGGTGCGGAACACCATGACGTTGGCGTCCATGCACTCCTGGAGCTCGCGGCGGATGACCGCCACGCGCTCGGTGCCCGTCGAGTTGCGCAGGTGCTCGACCTGGTCGATGACCTGCTGCGCCGGGTCCTCCGGCAGCTCGACGTACGACGCCTTCTGGCTGTACTCCGCCGCCGCGATGCCCGCCCGGCGCCCGAACACGTTGATGTCGAGAAGGCTGTTGGTGCCGAGGCGGTTGGCGCCGTGCACCGACACGCAGGCGACCTCGCCGGCCGCGTACAGGCCCGGGACGACGGTGGTGTTGTCGGTGAGGACCTCACCCTCGACGTTCGTCGGGATGCCGCCCATCGCGTAGTGCGCGGTGGGCTGGATCGGGATCGGGTCCGTGTACGGCTCGATACCGAGGTAGGTGCGCGCGAACTCCGTGATGTCGGGCAGCTTGGCGTCCAGCTGCTCCGGCGGGAGGTGCGTGAGGTCGAGGTAGACGTGGTCGCCCTCGGGACCGCAGCCGCGGCCCTCTCGGATCTCCGTGTAGATCGAGCGGGAGACGACGTCACGGGACGCGAGGTCCTTCATGACCGGCGCGTACTTCTCCATGAAGCGCTCGCCGTCCTTGTTGCGGAGGATGCCGCCCTCACCGCGGGCGCCCTCCGTCAGCAGGATGCCCATGCGCCAGATGCCGGTCGGGTGGAACTGGAAGAACTCCATGTCCTCCAGCGGCAGCCCGCGCCGGTACACGGCGGCCTGGCCGTCGCCGGTCAGGGTGTGCGCGTTCGACGTCACCTTGAAGAACTTGCCGCAGCCGCCGGACGCGTAGATCACGGCCTTCGCCTGGAAGACGTGGATCTCGCCGGTCGCCAGCTCGTACGCGACGACGCCCACCGACGTCTTCACGCCGTCGACATCGGCGATCAGCTGGTCGAGGACGTAGAACTCGTTGAAGAACTCCACGCCCTCCTTCACGCAGTTCTGGTACAGCGTCTGGAGGATCATGTGGCCGGTGCGGTCGGCCGCGTAGCAGGACCGGCGGACGGGCGCCTCGCCGTGGTTACGCGAGTGACCACCAAAACGCCGCTGGTCGATCGTGCCGTCGGGCGTGCGGTTGAACGGCAGGCCCATCTTCTCCAGGTCGAGGACCGAGTCGATGGCCTCCTTCGCCAGGATCTCGGCGGCGTCCTGGTCGACCAGGTAGTCGCCGCCCTTGATCGTGTCGAAGGTGTGCCACTCCCAGTTGTCCTCCTCCACGTTGGCGAGCGCGGCGGCCATACCGCCCTGCGCGGCGCCCGTGTGGGAGCGGGTGGGGTAGAGCTTCGTCAGGACGGCGGTGCGGCTGCGCTTCGTCGACTCGATCGCGGCGCGCATACCGGCGCCGCCGGCGCCGACGATGACGGTGTCGTATTTGTGGATCTTCATCAGAATTCCTCAGTCCCTCAGCCCGGTGGCCTAGCGGATGTTCGGGTCGAAGGTGAAGATCACCAGCGTGCCCAGCAGGATGGTGAACACCGTGGCGGTGTAGAGCAGACCCTTGAGCCACAGCCGGGTGTTCGCGCGCTCCGCGTAGTCGTTGATGACCGTGCGCAGGCCGTTGGCGCCGTGCAGCATCGCCAGCCAGAGCATCAGCAGGTCCCAGACCTGCCAGAACGGCGAGGCCCAGCGGCCCGCCACGAAGGCGAAGCCGATCTTGGAGACACCGCCGTCCAGCACGAGCTGGATCAGCAGGTGGCCGAGGACCAGGACGACCAGCACGACACCGGACAGGCGCATGAAGAGCCAGCCGTACATCTCGAAGTTGCCCCGGGTCGACTTCGGGGTCTTCTTGGTGCGCTTGCGGGGGGCCTCGATGAGAGGCGCCGGGTTGTCTACGTTGTAGACGGACGCACTCTCGACGGGGCCGATGCCCGACGCCGCGGTTTCAGACGTGACTGTGTTGTTTGACATGCGTCTGCGTCAGCTCCCGAAGAGTTCACGAGCGGCGTGGCCGAGCACGGGGTAGATCGCCCCGAGCATGAGCACGAGCCACAGGCCGACGACGGACCAGAGCATCTGCTTCTGGTAGCGCGGGCCCTTCGACCAGAAGTCGACGGCGATGACGCGCAGGCCGTTGAGGGCGTGGAACAGGATGGCGGCGACGAGGCCGTACTCCAGCAGGCCCACGATCGGCGTCTTGTAGGTGGCTACGACCTTGTCGTAGTCCTCGGGGGAGACACGCACGAGAGCGGTGTCCAGCACGTGTACGAACAGGAAGAAGAAGATGAGGACGCCGGTGACTCGATGAGCCACCCAGGACCACATTCCTTCCCGGCCGCGGTACAGCGTTCCAGCCGGCACGGAAGAACCCTCCGGGAGCGGGGATTTAGGGCCGCGCCGGCTTCTCTGTCGGTCGGGCCCGGCCGGGTACGGTCCACCGGCCCTCAGCATCGTATCCAGCCGTTGATGTGGGTCTTACGGCGGGCCTGCTGGTGTGATCAAAATGGCACCCAAAGGGGTACGGACGGGCTAGTTTCGGGCGGCTAATGGGTGGGGGGTTCGTGTTGTTTGCCGGGTGCGGCGCCGTTGTGGCTGGGCGCGCCCCGCGGCGGAGCCGCAAATGTCACAGCCCCGCGCCCCTAAAGACTGAAAACATTCAGCAGGCGCCCTCTTGCCAGGCGCCGTAGCTCCTCCGCCACCACCACCCGTTCCTCCTCCGGGTCGTTCGTCAAGCGTGATCGGATGCCTGCCAGTACGTGGTCCAGAACCTCGTCCGGGGCGATTCCGTCCGGGCAGATGACGAACACGTGGCCGAAGCGGGCCTCGTAAGCCGCGTGGGCCGCGTCGAGGGCCATGTGGGCGGCCTCGTAGGTGTCGGCCGGGAGGACGGGGAGGGACTCGCCGGCCAGCGCTTCCGCCAGGTCTCCCGCCGTCAGGTCGTACGACGCCTCGTCGGACGCGGCGAGCAGGGAGTCGAGGTCGGGGTAGGGGCGGTGGTCGGTGAGGCGGCGGGACCAGTGGTGGCTGTGGAGGCAGGTGAGGAGGGTGTGGCGGGCGTCCTCGGGGGACGCGGTGTTGAACCCCGCCAGCGAATTCGGGGACGGTGAGGTGCGGGACTGCTCGGGCAGCGCCGGTATGGCCACTCGGCCGGGAAGGTGGGGGAGGCGGTGCGCAGGCAGTGTGGATCCTCGCGTCACGGACGGTGCGGCAGGGGATGCGGTGCAGAAGAGTGAGAAGTGCGTCACCACGTTATCGGGAGTGGTCATGAGGTGTCCGACGGATGCCCGAATTTCACCCGGACGGGAGAGTTTCGGAACGCGTGGTGGACACCCGCGATCCACCCGGGGCCGTAGGTTGGCGCCGTGAGCCAGCACAGGCGCCGCTCGTCGGCGAAGCAGGTGAAGCCGTCGAAGCCGTTGAGGCAGCGGCGGGGGCTGATCGCGGTCGCCGCGGCCACTGTGGTGGTC
>NZ_JBLTJC010000160.1:0-22748 GCF_048158785.1 Streptomyces colwelliae
GTGTGACGGCGGCGGGCGTGGTCCTGGTAGGTGGAAGCTCAAGGGTCGCGGCGCAGGAACCAGACGTGTGCGGCTCCGGCGTGGTGCTCGCGTACCGCGAGGATGCGTCGGCGGACGGCGCCGCTGCCGCGGCGGCCTCGACGGTGTCGACGCCGAGTGTCGACGAGCGGATCGGTGTACGGACCGGAGGTGTCGTACAGCGTCACCGACTTCACCGTGCAGGACGTCGATCTCGTCCTCTACGCCGGCACGGTCGACAACGCGCGCGTGGTGATCCTCTACGACGGTCTGCGCATCGCCCGTTACGCCGAACCGAAGAACGGTACGAAGGGAGCCGCGCTGGACTTCGCGCGGGTCGACGGCGCGA
This sequence comes from Streptomyces colwelliae, assembly GCF_048158785.1. NCBI lineage: Bacteria > Bacillati > Actinomycetota > Actinomycetes > Kitasatosporales > Streptomycetaceae > Streptomyces > Streptomyces colwelliae. The sequence continues at coordinate 368 of NZ_JBLTJC010000160.1, forward strand.
CCGGGTCCGAGGCGAACGCGGTGGTCCTGGACCGCGCCGACGGCAACGTCCGCTATCTGACGGCCCCTTGGGTGAAGAAGGCGGCCATGCGCGATCTCCAGAAGCCGAACGCCGGCGCGCTGCCCATGACCCTCACCGACGGGATCACCTCACCGCTGGCCAGCCCCGCGCAGACGACCGGCGCGTGCACGTCGTGGAACGTGCTCCAGCTGACCGACGACACCGGCACCCGCCTGATGAGCGACCTCGGCGAACTGGTCCCCGCGCACCTCACCGTCGGACGCCCCGGCTCGGTCCACGAGGTGTCCGGTGCGGCGGCCCAGCACGCCTGGGCGCCCTTCGCCTGCTCCCTCGGCGCCATGCGCTCGCTGGGCGTACGGTCCGTGAACGCCTGGCAGTTCGCCGAGCAGCCGCTGCCCGACGCGAGCGGCGCGGCGGACTGGGTGTGCACCCGGGCCGAGACCTGGCAGGGCGGCGGCGAGCCGGTGCTGGCGCAGTTCCGCACGCCGGGCGGGACGTACGGCGCGGTCGCCGCGAAGGCGCGGGGCGCGGCGGCGTGCGGAGCGCGCGACCCGCATGTGCTGGCCGGGGTGCTGTGGAAGTCGGCGGCGGGGCACTGGTTCTTGTTGGCGGCGGGCAGTAAGGGGACGGAGTCGATCAGCGCGACGGGTGGGGTCAATGGTTCGGCTCGGGGTGCGCTGCTCGCTGTGAAGACCAAGCAGGGTGTTCAGGCCGAGTTGAAGGGGGCACTGGGCGACGGCACCACGATCAGCGGCCTGCGTTAGCGCTCCGCGGGGTGGGTACGTCGTCGAGTGCGGGGCCGTTGTGGCTGGTCGCGCAGTTCCCCGCGCCCCTTTGGGGCGCTTGACCTCAGCCGGCACTCCATCACCCCCTCGCTGACACTCACGTCAACAAGTCCCCGCACAAGGGTTCCCCAGGGACTTACCCGTCAGTACATTGACGCCATGTCTAACACGCCGCTCAAGGCCCGAAAGGTGTCCTTCTCCTGGGAGGGCACCCCGCTGCACTGGGTGCCCGGCGATCCGTTCACCACGCACACGATCAATGTGCTGCACCTGCTGCTGCCCGCCGGTGAGCGGTGGTTCGTGCACGTCTACAAGCAGGTGCTGCCCCTGATCCGGGACGACCGGCTGCGCGAGGACGTGATCGGGTTCATCGGCCAGGAGGCGATGCACTCCCAGGCGCACGACGAGGTGCTGCCGCACCTGAGGGAACTGGGGCTCGACCCGACGCCGTACACCGCGCAGGTCGACTGGTTCTTCGAGAAGCTGCTCGGCGACCGGACCCTGCCGCCGGGCAAGGCCCGGAAGTGGTGGCTGCTGGAGCGGGTCGCGATCATCGCGGCGATCGAGCACTACACGGCGTTCCTCGGCAACTGGGTGCTGAACGCCGAGGAGTTGGACCGGCGCGGCGCCGATCCGACCATGCTGGACCTGCTGCGCTGGCACGGCGCCGAGGAGGTCGAGCACCGCTCCGTCGCCTTCGACCTCTTCATGCACGTCGACGGCGGCTACCGGCGACGCGCACGGACCTGGGCGACCGCGTTCGCCGCGCTGATGTTCCTGTGGCAGCGCGGGTCCCGCTTCTTCATGGCGAACGACCCGACCCTCGTCGACGCGCACGTGAGCTTCAAGGACTTCTACGTCGCCGGAAAACGCGGCACCCTGCCCGCCACCGGCGACATGCTCAGGTCCATACCCCGCTACCTGAGCCGCGCCTACCACCCCTCGCAGGAGGGCAGCACCGAGCAGGCCATCGCCTACCTCGCATCCTCGCCCGCCGCGGTGGCCGCCGAGAAGAGGGCGGAGTAGTGCCGAAGCCCCTCACTGTCGCCGTCCTGGCCGGCGCCGCGCTCCTGACCCGCCGTGCGCTACGGCGCCGGGTGCGGGCTTCGCCGCTGTGGCCGCTCCCCGCGCTGGATCCGCCGATCTCCGGCCGGCCGCGCTCACGGGCACTGAGGCTGCGGGTCGCCGCACGGGAGACGGTCGCCGACGGGGTCGTACAACTGCGCCTGGAAGGGCGGGACTTGCCGCGCTGGGAGCCCGGGGCGCACATCGATCTGGTGCTGCCCTCAGGCCTGGTGCGGCAGTACTCGCTGTGCGGGGACCCGGCGGACACCTCGTCGTACACGGTCGCGACGCGGCTGGTCGAGGACGGGCGGGGCGGGTCGCGCGAGGTGCACGAACAGGTGCGGGTGGGCGCGGAGTTGGAGGTGCGGGGGCCGCGCAATCGGTTCCCGCTCGTCGAGGCGCCCGCGTACGTCTTCGTCGCCGGCGGCATCGGGATCACCCCGGTGCTGCCGATGCTGCGGGCACTGCCCGAGGGCGTCAACTGGCGTCTCCTGTACGCCGGTCGGACGCGGGAGTCGATGCCGTTCCTCGACGAGTTGGCGGAGTTCGATGCGGGCCGGGTCACCGTGGTGAGCGGGCTGCGGCCCGAACTCGACGCTCAGCTCAGGGAGTTGCCCGAGGGGGCCGTCGTCTACTGCTGCGGGCCGGAGGGGCTGATGGCGGCCGTCGCGGAGCGCTTCCCCGACGTGCGGCTCGAACGGTTCGCGCCCCAGGCCCCGTTGGGCGGGAACGCCGCCTTCGAGGTCGAACTCCGGCGCAGCGGGCGGACGTTGACCGTGCCCGCCGACTCCACCGTGCTCGCGGCCGTCCGCGCGGAGCTGCCGAACACCCTCTACTCCTGCGAACAGGGTTTCTGCGGAACCTGCCAACAGCGGGTGCTGGAAGGGGAGGTGGAGCACCGGGACGAGTTGCTGACGGACGCGGAGCGGGCCGACTCGATGCTGATCTGCGTGTCACGGGCCCGAAGTGAGCGTCTGGTGCTGGATTTGTGATGGGGTGATGTGAACAACCATGGTCGGTCCGGTCCGTTCGGGGCCGGAACGGATCGGTAAGGTGTTCGCATGAGTACCGGGGTTCGCCGCAGGATGGGAGTCGAGGAACGGCGACAGCAGTTGATCGGCGTCGCTCTCGACCTGTTCAGCCATCGCTCGCCCGACGAGGTCTCCATCGACGAGATAGCCGCGGCCGCGGGCATTTCCCGGCCGCTGGTCTACCACTACTTCCCCGGCAAACTCAGCCTGTACGAGGCCGCGTTGCAGCGCGCCTCGGACGATCTCGCCGGGCGGTTCGTGGTCGCCGAGGAGGGCTCGCTCGGGGGACGGCTGCTGCGGGTGATGGGCCGGTTCTTCGACTTCGTGGACGACCACGGGCCCGGTTTCGCGGCGCTGATGCGCGGCGGTCCGGCGGTCGGCTCGTCCACCACCAACGCGCTCGTCGACGGGGTACGGCACGCCGCGTATCTCCAGATCCTGTCCCACATGAAGGTCGAACAGCCGCCCGCCCGGCTGGAGTTGATGATTCGCTCCTGGATCTCGCTGGTCGAGTCGACGGCCCTGATCTGGCTGGACGGCCGACGCATCCCGCGCGCCGATCTGGAACGCCAACTCGTGCACGACTTCGGGGCGTTGGCGGCGGTGAGCGCGGCGTACGACGACGAACTGGCCGCGCTGCTGCGGGAGTCCCTCCGGAACGAGCCGGGCGACGGGCCGTTCACCGACCTCGTCGTCCGGCTGATCGCGCTGGCGTCCTGACCTTCAGGACAAGGCCAGACCGCCCGAACAAGACCTAGCGCTCGAACTTCCGGTAGGACGCGTCCAGTTCGCGTACCTCGGCGGAGGCGTGCAGCACGGAGCCGTCCTCGTCGATGTACTCGCGGAGGAGGTCCAGGACCTTCTCGGTCAGGCGGGCCTTGGTCTCCTCGGTGCGTCCGGCGAGCAGGCCGAGGGTGACGTGCACGACGGTGTGTCCCAGCTCGTCGAGACCCTCGTACCCGTAGGCCGTGTACTCGCTCGGGCGGAACTGGGTCTTGCACGACTCCGGCTTCGCGGCCGCGATCTCGACCACCGCCTCGTGCAGCGCACGGGAGAAACCGTCCTGGTCGAAGGAGATCGTGTGGGAGTGGTCGACGGTGATCTGCGGCATGGGCTTCCCCTGTTCTGGGCCGATAACGGGCTCACCTTAGCCGCAGCGCCAGCATCGCGATGTCGTCGTCCCGGTCGACGCCGAAGCAGTCGAGCAGGGTGTCGCACAGCGCGTCCAGGCCGGGCAGCGCGCCGGAGGCGGCCGCGCGGAGCTGTTCCATCGACACGGAGATGTCCGTGCCCCGGGTCTCGATGAGGCCGTCGGTGATCATGAGGAGGCGGTCGGTGGGTTCGAGGAACAGTTCCGTGGGCGGCGGATGGGGCAGGCCCACGCCGAGCAGCGGGCCGGCCGCCTTGGCGTAGTCCGCGCTGCCGCTGTCCCGGATGATCAGCGGCGGGATGTGGCCCGCGTTGGAGATGAGGGTGCGCCCGGTGTCCGGGTCGACCAGGGCCAGGCAGACGGTGGCCGTGGTCTCCGGGTGGTAGTGCTGGAGCATCCGGTCCAGCCGCTCGGCGAGGACGCTCGGGTCGCTCTCGTCGACGCAGTAGGCGCGCAGGGCGTGCCGTATCTCCACCATGACGGTGGCCGCCTCCAGCGAGTGCCCGACGACGTCGCCGACGGCGAACAGCACTCCCCCGGCGATCTTCAGGACGGCGTAGAAGTCGCCGCCGATCTCGGTGTCCTGGGACGCGGGCACGTACCTCACCACGGCGTCCACGCCCCGCAGTTCGGGCAGCCGGTCCGGCTTGGGCAGGAAGCTGCCCTGGAGGGTGAGGGCGACATGCCGTTCCACCTGGTACATGAGGAGCGGCTCGGCGGCGAGCGCGGTGGCCTGGGCGAGTTGCGCCAGCAGCGCCCCGGCCTCGGGGCCCACCCGGCGCAGCCCGCGGGTGGGGGCGGCGAGGCAGACCGGGGCCCTGCCCTCCTGGGTGAGGACCAGCGCCAGCCGGGCATCGTGTTCCACGCCGGGCCGGAAGAACCCGGTGGGCCACAGCGGCGTGGGCACGGTGGTGATCTGCACCCCGGACTGCCCCTGGGAGAGCCGCCGCAGCAGCCGGGCCACGGCCTGGTCGGCGTCCTCGCCCGGCAGCGCGACCGAGGTCCGGTCCCGGGGCAGGCCGCGGTACAGCTGGTCGTCGCGGTCGAGGACGAACACGGCGGCGGGGGTGCCGGTGAGCCGTGCGGTGCCGTCGGCGGCGACCTCGACGAGTTCCTGGAGGGAGCGCGCCGCCTGGATGGTGACGATCATCTCCGACAGCAGGGTCAGCCGTCGTACGAGCGCCTGGTCGTCGGCGCGCAGCCGGGCGGCCCGGACGGCGGCCCGGACCGCCGCCTCGATCTCCTCGGGCTCCGCGGGCACCGTGAGGTAGGCCTCGTCGCCCGCGTCGAGCGCCTGGCAGCGGTTGCTCGGGGGCGCGGCGAGGGCCGAGACGTGCACGACCGGCAGGCCCGCCATGCGCGGCCGTTCCTTGAGCAGCCGGCACAGTTCGAACCCGCTCATGTCCGGCAGGTGCACATCGATCAGCGCCACGTCGGGCAGGTTCCCCTTGCGCAGTCGCCCGTCGAGTTCGTCGAGCGCCTCGCCGCCGCTGCCGACCGCGAGGACCCGATGGCCGGCGCGGCTCAGCACGCTCTCGATCGCGAACCGGCTCGCCGGCTCGTCGTCCACGACCAGTACGGTCGCGTGCGTCAGTTTGCCGTTGACGTCCATTTCTCAGACCTGGCCCTTTGACACACCGGTGGGGCAGGCCGATGTCCACAGCCTGCCCCACTACGGTAATGCGCTTTCAGGGTGTCCGGGTGAATACCGCCACAGTGCGTCCCGGAACGGCGAAGGTGCCCGAATTCTTCGCGTACGAGGCCGACTTCACGGTGGCGTCCGCGCCCGCCGCCTGCACCGGGTGCAGGCGGTAACCGGTACCGGCCAGCGAGCCCACCTTCTGCTCCCGCGCGCTCGGCGTCGCGTTGAACACGACCACCAGATCACCGAGTTCCATGGTGATCACCCCGGGCGTCTCGTCGGTCCCGGACAGCGGGAACGACAGCTTCGACTGCACCTGCCCGGCCGTGTCGAGCGAGAACACGGGGTCCGTCGTACGGATCTTCAGCAGATCCTGGTACGCGGCTGAGGTCCCCTCGATCTGCCCGCAGCCGACCTTCACCGACGTCAACAGGCCTTTCGCGTACGGCCACTTGGACTCGTTGTCGGCGGCCATCGGCAGCCCCCGCCCGAAGCCGTTGCCGTCCGCGCAGTTCCAGTGGATCGCGTTGAACCAGTCACCGCTGTCGAACGAGTTGCGGTCCAGGGACTTGGAGCGCAGCAGGTCGGTCCCGGCCTGGGAGAGGGATGGTCCCTGCGACAGGGTGGCGGTGGCCATCGCGAGGACCTGCATCCGGGCCCGGTCGGCGGCGCTCGTCGTGGCGGGCAGCTTGTAGGTGAGGGCGTCGAACAGCGACTCGTTGTCGTGCGCGTCGACGTAGGCGAGGGCGTCGCCGGGCGCGTCCGCGTAGCCGGCGGGAGCGCCGTTGTAGTCGATCTCGGCGCCGGTGACGTCCTTCCCGTCGGTGTCGGTGAAGCGGTACTTGGCGAGGTTGCCGCTCAGGCCGACCTTGATGAGGTCCTGGTAGTGCAGGAGGCGGGCCTTCTGCTCGGCCGAAGTGCCCTTCGCCGTGGAGGAGTTGGGGTCGGTGTACAGCCCGGACGCGAAGCCCTGCACCCCCGGGTCCTCGTCGAAGGGACTGCCGCCGCGTACGGCGTCACGGGCCCGGTCGGAGAAGGTCGCGATGCCCGTGCCGGCCATGTTCTTCTGCGTGGCCTGCACGAAACGGGCGTCGTCGGCAACCTCACCGAAGTTCCAGCCCTCGCCGTACATGATGATCTTCTTGCCGTCGACGCCGTCCTTCGCGAGGGTCAGCGCGTCGAGTGCCTTGCGTACGGCGAGGATGTTGGCCTTCGGCTGGTGCCCCATGAGGTCGAAGCGGAAGCCGTCGACCTTGTACTCCTTGGCCCAGGTGACCACCGAGTCGACGACGAGCTTGCCCATCATGGCGTTCTCGGTCGCCGTGTTGGCACAGCAGGTGGAGTTGGCCACGCTGCCGTCGGCCAACAGCCGCTGGTAGTAACCCGGCACGATCTTGTCCAGCACGGAGGTGTCCGCCTGCCCGCTGGCCGCCGTGTGGTTGTAGACCACGTCCATGACGACCCTCAGGCCGTCCTGGTTCAGCGACTTGACCATCTCGCGGAACTCGACGGTACGACCGGTGCCGTCCGGGTCGGTGGCGTACGAACCCTCCGGGACCGTGAAGTGGTAAGGGTCGTAACCCCAGTTGTAGGCGTCCTTCGCGGCGACGGCCGCCACGCACTCCTGCTGCTTCTCCGAGTCGGCGGCATAGGAGGCGAGGTCGCAGTCGGTGGCCGACTGCTCGGACTTCTTCTCGGGGATGGTGGCGATGTCGAAGGCGGGCAGCAGATGCACGTACGACGTCCCGGACTCGGCCAGCTCCCGCAGATGCTTGGAGCCGTCACTGTCCTTGTCCGTGAAGGCGAGATACATGCCCCGGTCGGCGGCCGGGACGGTCTTGTCGTCGACGGAGAAGTCCCGAACGTGCAGCTCCTGGATCTCCGCGTCCTTCAGCGCCACCGCCTTGGGCTTCTTCAGGCTCGACCAGCCGCTCGGGGCAAGGGACTTGTCGGTGAGGTCGACGACGAGGCTGCGCTCGGAGTCGGTGGTGAGGGCGACCGAATACGGGTCGGTGACCTCGTTGGTGACCAGCTTCTGGACGGTCGGCGCCCACACCTTCACGACGTACCGGTACGTCTTGTTCTTCCAGGAGGCCGGACCGGTGACGGACCAGACGCCGGTGCTGGCGTCCAGGCTCATCTTCTTCAGCGACCCGTCGAGGTCGAGCTGGACGGACTGCGCGGTCGGCGCCCAAACGGCCAGCGTGGGACGACCGTTGTGGAAGGTCGGGCCGAGGTCGGCCTTGGTCGCGGCACCGTACAGGTCGTCGAGCACGCCGGCGATCTGAACGCCGGTAGCGGCCAACACCGCGCCGTTCACGGCCCGTTGGGAGGCGACGAGCTGACCGTTCAGCGCCTCCTTCACGCGGCCCCGGTCACGCGGATCGACGGACCAGGCCGAATAGTCCTTCAGGTAGGGGAACTTGGCCTTCTGGGCGTCGGTGAGCGTGGTCTTGGACAGCCGCAGCCAGCGCTCGTCGTCGCTCGTCAGCGTGCCGTCCTTCACGGCGATCGAACCGTCGCGGGAGTACACGAGCTGGGTGGAGGCAGCCGCGTCGGAGCCGTTCCAGGCGACCGTGTCCCGGTCGATCCAGACCGCCTTGGAGGTGGTCAGGTCGAGGGCGGCCGCACTCCCGGCGGGCTGCGGCAGGAGGTACTTCTCCTGGCCGTTCAACAGCCACACCTCGTTGCCGTTGGTCTTGATGTCCAGCGACTGGTCGGCGGAGAGGTCCTTCTCGTCACCCTTGTGGATGATGTAACTGAGGCTGGTGGCACCCGAGTTGAGCGGCACCTCGAAGACAGCGCCATACGCGTCAGTCTTCACCGGCTGCAACGGGCTCGACCAGTCCGTGGGGCTCGCGGCACCCGTCCAGACGTGCAGGCCCCAGCCGGTGTAGTCGCCGTCCGCGCGGTGGTAGTGGATGACGGCCTTGGTGGTGTCCTGCGCCGGGTAGTCGGGCCGCTGGGTCTGTACGGCCTCCTTGCCCTGCTCGATCCATACCTCACCGGTCTGCGTGACGTCGATCGAACGGTCGGCGGTGACGTCCTTGTTGCCGTCCTTGTCGATCACCAGGAAGCTGACGTTCGAGGCGCCGGGCTTCAACTTGACGTAGGCGAAGGCGCCGTAGGCGTCCCGGCCGACGAACGGATGACTCGCGGGCCAGCTCGTCGCCTCGCCGTCCGCGAGGTCGCCCCAGGCGTACAGGCCCCAGTTGTCGTAGTCGCCGTCCGTGCGCTTGTAGTGGACGATCGCGTAGTCGCGCGAGGAGGCGGTGGGGATCTCCTCGGCGGGCGGGGTGCCGGTGGTGGACGCGGCTGTCGCGCTCGCCGTGCGACCGGTCGCGTCGATGACAACTGCCTTGTAGCGCAGGGCTGTTACGGCCGGTACGTCCTTCCCGATGGCCTGAGTGACCTTGTACGGGGCGTGGTCGGCGGAGCCCAGCGTCTGCCACTTGCCGTTGCCGGTCTGGGCGGCGAAGACGACCCGGTTGAGCTGACCGCCGGTGACGTCCGCACTCAACTCGACGGTGCCGGTGGCTCCCGCGTCCGGCGCCTTGAGGGTGATCGTGGGCTTGGTGACGGGCTTGGCGAGAGCGCCGGCCGCCTTGAGGACGATCGCGGCACCGGCGGGGACGGTGACGCTGACCTTGTTGTCGGCGCCGCTCGTCGCGGTGGCCGAAGTGCCGTAGATCCCCCGGTACTCCATGTCCGCCGAACCGGTCGCGAAGGTCACTGTCTTCGCGGTGTCGGCGTTGTTGAGGGCGACGATGTACTCGTTCTTGTCCGATCCCGTGCCCGTCCGCGTGAAGGCGTAGACACCGGCGCCGTCGGCCGCGTAGCGCTCGGTCTGGACGCCGTCGGTGAGGGCGGGGTTGCCCTTGCGCAGCTTCGAGAGAGCGGCAATCTGCTTGTACAGCGGGGCAGTTGAGTCGTACGAGTCGCTGGCGGCGGTGCGGTCGGTACCGATCTCATCATCATCGAGATAGTCGGCGACCTTCGACGCGAACATCGGCTGGCGGGCGTCCTTGTCGCCGCCGGAGCCGGTGAAGCCCTGTTCGTCGCCGTAGTAGACGACAGGGTTGCCGCGGCTGAGGAACATCAGCTCGTTGGCGAGCTTGTCCTTGGCGAGGAGTTCGGCGTCGGTGGCCTTCGGGTTGTCCTGGTCGAGGAAGTAGCCGATGCGGCCCATGTCGTGGTTGCCGAGGAAGGTGACCTGCTCGTACGCGTTCGCCTTGTCGGTCGTGTACTTGTAGTCGTCGCCGAAGACACTCGCGAGCTTCTGCGCGCTGCCGCCCTGTGAGGCGTAGGTGCGGGCCGCGTCCTGGAAGGGGAAGTCGAGCGTGGCGTCCAGGCGGCCCTGGGTGACGTACGGCGAAGTGACCGACGTGTCGGCGGAGTAGACCTCGCCGAACATGAAGAAGTTCTTCCGGCCGTGCTGCGCCGCGTAGTTGTCGAGTGCGGTGGCCCACTGGGTCCAGAAGTCCATGTCGACGTGCTTGACGGTGTCGATGCGGAAGCCGTCGACGTCGAAGTCGCGGACCCACTTCTCGTAGATCTTCTCCATGCCGCTGACGACCTCGGGGCGCTCGGTCCACAGGTCGTCGAGGCCGGAGAAGTCGCCGTAGGTGGCGTTCTCGCCGACATAGGTCGAGTCGCCCCGATTGTGGTACATCGTCGGGTCGTTGAGCCAGGACGGGACCTTCACGTTCGCCTTGCCGGCGGGGACGGTCGGGGTCTTGGGGAAGGAGGAGGTGGAGACGGTGGGGAAGGTGTGGGAGCCGTCCGCGTAGTCGGCGTCATCGAAGGGCTGCCCGTCCCTGGTCAGGTACGGGAAGGCGCCCTTGGAGAGATAGTCGTAGGACTTGCCCTCGTAGTCGACGACGTCGGCGGTGTGGTTGGTGATGACGTCGAAGAAGACCTTCAGGCCCTTGGCGTGGGCCTTGGAGATGAGGGTCGCGAGATCCTTGTTGGTGCCGAAGTGCGGGTCGACCTGGGTGAAGTCCGTTATCCAGTAACCGTGGTAGCCGGCGGAGGCGTCGCTCCCCGTCCCCTGCACGGGCTGGTTCTTGAAGATCGGGGCCATCCAGATGGCGGTGGTGCCGAGGCCCTTGATGTAGTCGAGCTTCTTTGTCAGACCCTTGAGGTCGCCACCCTGGTAGAAGCCCTTGTCGGTGGGGTCGTAACCGGTGCTGAGGCGTGAACCGGTAAGCCCTCCCTGGTCGTTGGAGGTGTCGCCGTTGGCGAACCGGTCCGGCATCACGAAGTAGAACTGCTCGCGGGTGTCGTCGTGCCGAGCGGATGCGGCTGCCAGCTTGGCGTCCGACGGGGGTGCGGGCGGGGTCGCGGCGTGGGCGGCGAGGGGTTGGACGAACGCCGCGAGGAGCGCGGCGGCGATGACGCCCGTGATCCTTCTCCGTCGCTCGGTGCGGCGCGTGCGGGGCGCCGGCCATCTCGGTATCACAGGCGTGAACTCCTCGCGATTACGGCTCAGTTCGGGTCCGACCCCGGCGAGACCGTATCGCCGACGCAAGGGTTGCAGCAAGAGGCATGAAAGGTGGAGAAAGAACTTTCATCGACACTCGGCTATTGCGGCGCGATGGCCTTGAGCCAGTCCTCGACGTCGACGACATCCGCCCACTGCGGGAACAGCTTCTCGGTGAGGAACTGGTGCACCTCGGGGTCGGTGTCGAGGCAGGCATCCGCCAGGACGGTGAGGCCGAAGTCCAGGTCGAGGGCGCTCCACAGGGTGGACAGCACAACGGCGCTGGTGGCAATGCCGGTGAGAACGAGGCTGTCGATATCGCGAGCCCTGAGTACCAGGTCGAGGTCGCTGCCCGAGAACGCGCTCCCCCTCCTCTTGGTGACCACGACGTCGCCCTGCCGCGGCGCGACGTCGTGATGGATCTCGGTGCCAGGGGCACCCTCGGTGAACAGGCCGGCCCGCACGGCATTCGTCATCACCCTGTTGCGAGGGCTGACTTCCGGATCGCCCGGCCGCAACCCGATCACCACGTAGATCACGGGGATGCCGGCAGCCCGGGCACCGTCGATCGCCCTGCGCAGGCGCGGCAGATATCCGGAACCGTCGTCGGCGATGGCCACGATGTCCCGTTGGACGTCCATCACCAGAAGTGCGCTGTTCGCCATGTGCGTCGCCCCTTCTCCGTCAGGAAACAAGGGCAAGTCTGGTGGATCGACCGAGCCGCGGTGGAGGTGTTTTGCTGCCACCCGGCGTCCGGTGGTGGGACGGATCGGATCACCTACGGCGGCAACATCATCGAGACCGGCACCGACTCCTACCGCCTCGCGCACACCCAGCGGACCAAGGCCCCAGGCTGAGCGCGTGTTGAATCAGCACTCGCCCGAGGCGCCCTCGCCCTTCGCGGTGCTTCGTCACATGGCTTGGACAGCGAGAGCCGGATCTGCCCGTCGTCCCGGGCCGCGAAGACAACGGCCAGGGATGAAACCACGTACTCAAAGGCACACCGGCTCGGGGCCAGGCCTTGATTCATCCCACCAGATCCCCCAAACTCCTTCAATAAAAGGCGAGTTGAAGCGAGGTCCCGGCCTTGAACACCCTCTTGTGGATTGCGCAGTGGGCTATCGCCGTCTTCCTGCTGGTGTCGTTCCTGGCGATGCCGTCCCTCATCCGTAGGGGCGTGGCCCGGAACAATGTGACCGCCGTCCTCATGTCATGCTTCGGTCTCGCCTGCAGCATCGGCCTCGTCGTGCCGTGGTGGACCGGGCGGGCCATGCTGGTGACCCCGGTGGCCGCCTCGCTGGTGGTACTCAGCTCCCTTGGGGACAGTCTGACGAACCGGATGCCAGTCGGCGACGCCCTCTACCTCGCCCTCCTCGTCGTCATGGGTGTCACAGTCGCGCTGGGCCGCTTCCGCTCCTTCGGCCAGTGGCACGACTCGTTCGGCGACTGGTTCTTCGTTGTCGGCGGGACTCTGCTGCTGGTGGTGTGTCTCCTGGGGAGCCCGGCGGGTCCGGCCAGGACCAGGTTGCTCCAGGCCGGCACGGGGCTGGCCGGCATCCTGGGAGGAGCCCTGGGTCAGCTGGAAAGCTGACCCGTTCCCGAGGAATGAACCAACCCCATCCAAGTGGCCTCAAAACGCGCATACGACAGGCAGTAACTGGCTCCCGAACTCACCTACAAGCGGACCCCGTTCTCGGATCAGGCACACATTCCGTGAGGACGATCACCGGGATTCAAGGGCAGTGACGTAGCGTCGTCTGGGACCGTGGTGCGGTGGGCCGAGCTCGTCAGCGTGCTGTTCCCGTACCTCGACACCGTGCTGGTGGACGCCGTCGTCCCGGCGGACGGTGCGGTCCACGTTGTGGCCAGAACCCGGAACGTGGTCGTGAGTTGTCCCGACTGCGCGACGCCGTCCGAGCGGATACACAGCACCTACGAACGGCACCTTGCCGATGGCCCGGTGGGTGAGCAGGCGGTACGGATCGATCTGTCCGTCCGGCGGTTGTACTGCGAGAACGCTGGTTGTCCGCGCCGTACGTTCGCCGAGCAGGTCGATGGACTCACCGTGCGGTACGGCAGGCGGACTCCGGCATTGCGCAGGGTGCTGGAGGCGGTGGCCGTGGCTCTCGCCGGCCGTTCCGGGGCTCGTTTCGCGAAGGTCCTGCACAGTGTCGTGAGCCGGATGACGTTGCTCCGGCTGGTGATGGCCGTGCCCGATCCCGTTTGGGCTGTGCCGAAGGTGCTGGGGGTGGACGACTTCGCTACACGCCGCGGGCAGCACTACGGCACCGTCATCATCGACTGCGAGACCGGTCAGCCCCTGGACCTGCTGCCCGGCCGGGACGCCGGGACGCTGGCCGCCTGGCTGCTGGCCCATCCCAGCTCGGAGGTCATCTGCCGGGACCGGGCAGGGTCCTACGCCGACGGCGCCCGCTCCGGAGCACCCCACGCGGTCCAGGTCGCAGACCCCTTCCACCTGCTGCAGAACCTCGGCACCGCGGTGGAAGGCTGCGTGCGCCGGCACAACGCCTGCCTCAAACCGCCGGACGCCGACGCAAACGGCATCGTGAGCATCTCCTTCGCCGAGCCGGAGAACACGACGAAGGCCATGTCGCCCATCGAGGCCCGACAGCGTGAACGCCACGCGATCGTCCACGCCCTCCTTGACCAGGGACACGGCATCCGGGAGATCGCCCGGGAACTGCACATGGGCGGCAATACCGTCCGCCGGGCCGCCCGAGCCGAAACACCCGAGCAGATGCTCAACGGCCGTCACCAGCCCCGGCCCAGCCAGCTTGACCCCTTCAAGGCACACCTGGACCGGCGCTGGGCCGAGGGCCACACCAACGCCATCCACCTGCACGCCGAGCTCAAAGAGCTTGGCTATCAGGGCAGCTACCAGATCATCAGCGACTACCTGCGGCCCCGCCGCCGACGGCGCATCCGCGTCGTCGGACCAGCGCCGCCGGGCGTCCGCCACGTCACCGGCTGGATGATGCGCCACCCCGACCGCCTGAGGGACGAGGAGCGGGAGCAGTTCGCCGGCGTCCTCGCCCGCTGCCCCGAACTGGCCGCTGCCGAACAGCTCGTCCGGTCCTTCGCCGAAATCCTCACCACCCGCTCCGGCCAGCATCTCAAGGACTGGATCCTCGCCGCCCAGGCCGAGGACCTCCCCGGACTCCACAGCTTTGCGCACGGCCTGGAGAAGGACTGGGACGCCGTCCTCCGGGGACTGACCACCCACTGGAACTCCGGTCCCGTCGAAGGCCGGGTCAACCACATCAAGATGATCAAACGTCAGATGTTCGGCCGCGCCAAGCTCCCCCTGCTCCGCAAGCAGGTCCTCCTCACAGCGGCAGCGAACAGGTGACCAAGTAGACGGAGTGTCAGACGTCTGCGTCATGCTCGCTGGCATGAACGAAGACGCCTTCTGGCAGCTCATCGAGGAATGCAGACCCACCGGGCTGGACCCTGATTCCGAACAACTGGCAGCCGCGCTGACAGAGCACCTTGCTCAGTCCCCGGTGTTCGTCGTCACCGGCTTCGCCGAGCAACTGTCCTGGGCCCTTTACCGCTTGGACCGCAAGGAACTCGGACAGGGCCTGTCCGGTGACGCATTCCTCTACACACGCTGCGCAGTCGTCGCCGCCGGCCGTGAAGCATTCGAAGACGTACTCCAGGATCCGAGGGCCTTCGCACCGTTCGCCACCGACCTCATCTGGGCCGAGAGCCTGCTCTACACGCCAGACCACGCCTACGAACGCATCACCGGCGAGGAATGGGACCGCCGCACTCGGTACTCCTACGAGTCGTACTCGAACACCGGCGGGTGGGCAGTCTGAACACCGCCGACGCCCATTGGACAGAGCCCGACCCCGGTGATCGTACTCACGGAATGTGTGCCTGATCCCCGTTCTCACCTACGAAGCCATACGAGTCCACCGACATCACGCCCCACCGCCATCCGCAGACACTGACGCGGCACGTGAATTCTCCTGCCTCCTCCCGCGAACAAATCCGCCGCACCGCGCATCGGACCTTGTGTACAGCACCAGAGGACGGAGCGGGCCGCAGACCACGGCCCGCGAAGCAGGAGTGGGGACGATCACCGTGAACGAAGTCCAGAACACCGCCGACCAGACCGGCAATGCCAAGCACCGGCACCGCGCCGACCGGCGCTTCGGGCGTACGGTGATCGGCCTGGCCGCCGTCGCCGGTCTGGGGCTCGCGGCCTGGGCAGGTACCGCCAACGCCGCGACCTTCAGTGGTACGGCCACCGCGAAGGCCACCCCGACCTGCTCCGCCACCGCGCTCAAGGCCACGTACGGTCAGCAGCTCGCCGGCGGCATGAACCACGAGGGCATCGTCATCAGGCTGCGCAACCTCAGCGGCAAGACCTGCGCGCTGCGCGGCTACCCCGGCCTGGGCCTGGAGAACTCCGCGCACAAGAAGCTCACGACCCACACCACCTGGGGCAACACCTGGTACGCGCACAACCCCGGTAAGAAGACCCTCACCCTCAAGGACGGCGAGAGCGCCGAGGCCGTCGTCGCCTGGACCCACGCCAACACCGGCACGTCGGGCGCGGTGCACGCTGCCTACCTGGAGATAACCCCGCCCGCCTCCACCCAGCACAAGACCCTGGCCCTCCCCCAGTGGGTCGACCACGGCGACCTGTCCGTCACGGCGCTGGCGAAGCACATCACCGTCACCTCCTGATCCCCCACGGGCCGGACGGCGGCGACGTCCACCCTCACGCCGCCGCCGTCCAACACCGTGGATCAGCGGGCCGACTCAATGGCCAAGGGCTACCTGGGTCGTCCGGGTCGGCACCCTTTTGCAGTCCTTCACATGCAGGTAGATCGTCGTACCCGCAGCCGAGGGTGACAGTTTGTCGTGCTCCGTGAACTCCTCGTCGCGCCTGATCAGCTCGTCGCAACGGCCGCAGAAGTTCACCGTCGGCACTCCCTCACCAAGCGGTACAGGCCTCTCCCGACCGGGCACGCGGCTGCATCGTCCGCGCAGTCCTCGCACGTCGAGCCATGAGCGAACAGCCCCTGGTGCGCACGCCCGGCCACGCACTGGCGACACGCTCTGGGAAACCAGCGCCCGGGCTCCGGCTGCTCTCCCAGGTCGACGGCCGTCTCGGTCGTCAACCGCTCACCGCCCCAGACGCAAGTCACGCCGCGCGCCTGCTCATCGGTGAGTTCGTCGAGCGACGGCAACGCCAAGACCTCCATGACACCAGGGACCAGGCCCGAAGCGGGGTCGCTCATGCCGACCGCTCCCATCCGCTCTCGGAGCGCAAGCAGTCCTCAAGGGCAGCCAGGAGGGCATGCGCATCGGTGAGCCAGTCGCGCTCCCCGGGGCAGATCCGCCAGTGCGGGCCCGGTGGCTGCGTACAGCATGCCGGCGGGATCACCAGGGTGCCGCCTTTACCGATCGGATGGGTCCCCTCGACTGCCCACCGGGCAGCGGTACCGCGAGCGACGAAGAAATAGACGACGTCTTTGGGCGGGTACTCCAGTACGGCTCCGCAGCCGGCGCCCAGGACAGCCATGGCGGCGATACCCAGTTGGCGCGGTACCCGGATCACGTCCCAGTCCAGGCCCGCGTCCTGCAAGGTACACCCCGCGGCGGTCGGCAATCGTGTGGTCGGCATGGCGGCTCCTCGAAGCACAGACGATCAGGCGTGCTTCAGAATGGCCCTCCTAGACACCAATAACGAGGACTTAAATAGGTCTTTCAACTGCCATGAATGGGACTTCTATTGGTCTCACAGGGTGACTGCTGGCCAGATCGAGGACTTCGGGTGACACTATCCGCAGCGCTCGACATGGAGGTGCAGCACAGTGCCACGGCCCGCAGGCAACACCCGGCTCAAGGCGGCCCGGTTGGCGGCCGGATTCGGATCGCAGCAGGCCCTCGCCGACGCCCTCGGGGTCGGAGTCCGCCAGGTGCGGCGCTGGGAGTCCGAGAATCCGCCATCACCTCAGCCGGACCAGGCTCAGGCCCTCACGCGTGAACTCGGCCAGGATCTCGACTCGTTGGGCTTCAGCTCGTCGAACACCGCCCAACCCGGCCGCGGCCGCCGCTCCGTTCTCGCGGCCACGGCCGCCGTCGTAGGGCTGGCCGCAGTCCCTACGACGGCCATCACCATGCAACCCGCCACCGTCGCAACGGACTTCCTGGCCGTCACTCGATCTCACCGGCGCCTGTACTGGTCCGTCGCGCCCGCCACGCTGCACCCCGCCGCGCAGGCCCACGGCTCCCTCGGCTGTGCCCTGCTCACCGAAACCGCAGGCCAGACCCGGCGGGCCGTAGCCGCAGCCCTCGCGGAGTCCTACTTGCTCGCCGGACGCATCGAGTTCTTCGACATGCGTGACGCCGACCGGGCCAGGAACACCCTGCTGCTCGCGCTCCAGGCCGCAGGCGAAGCCGACGACCCGCTGCTCGGCGCGGCCGTCCTGGCGCACACCGCCTTCATCCCCGCGTGGGACGGCGAGCGGGACAAGGCAGCCGAGCGGATGGTCGCCGCGCGCACCTACGCCCGGCGGGGCGCCCCCTCGGCCGAGTTGCTCGCCTGGCTGGACGCGGTCGAGGCGGAGTGCGAGACCCGGTGTGGCAACGCCCGTACGGCACTGCACCTCATCGGACACGCCGAAGACACGTTCGCCGCAGGCTCCGAGCAGCAAAGCCCGGACTGGTTGGACTGGTTCAGCCCTGTTCGGCTCGCGGCCTTCAAAGGCAACACGCAGTTGAAGGCCGGGCATCTGCCCCAGGCCAGGGAAACCCTCCTCGGGGTGCTCGATTCGCTCGACCCGAGTGAGGAGAAGCAGGCGACCGTCGTACTCGGAGACCTTGCCGCCGTCGAGGCAGCGGCCGGACACCTAGACGAGGCCTGCCGCTATGCGCTGCGGGCGCTCGACCAGCTGGAACGGACCTGGTACGCGATGGGAATGGACCGGGTGCGCGAGGTGCGGCGCACTCTGGCGCCGCACCAGCACGAGCAGTGTGTGCGCGAACTCGACGACCGGCTGTACGGCTGGTCGACGACGGTCAGCGCGCTGAGTCGTTGAAGTTCGCGATCAGTGCGGGCAGTTCCGAGAGGCTCTCGACTCTGAACGTCGGGAGGTTCTCGGCTTCCTCGGTCCTCCATTGGATCGTCGCCCACGGTCCCCGGTGCACCAGGGCCGTGTGCATGCCCGCCGCTACGGCCGGCCGCAGATCGTTGTCGACGCGGTCGCCGACGTAGAGGATCTCGTCGGCGGTGAAGGGGACGACCTCGGCCACACGTCGGAAGAACTCAAGGTCCGGCTTGCTGGCGCCCCAGTCGTCCGACGTGCCGATGAGGTCGACGTCCTCGGTGAACAGGTCCCGGAGGATCTTCCCGGCGCGGATCGTCTGGTTGCCCGCGATGCCCAGCCACAGACCATCGGCGCGCAACTGCCCCATTGCAGGCCGCACGTCGTCGTACAAGTCCTCCTCGTCGAAGGACTCCGGCTTGCCTGCGGCGGCCCGCTTCTCGCGCTCCTCGTACAGGTCGAAGCCGGGCCGGAACTCCTGGAACACCTCACGGTAGTCCCGGCCCTGCGCGACGACCGCGCCGAACATCGCGTGGAAGGTGTGCCGGGGTACGCCGAGCCAATCGGCCCAAGTGCCGTACTCCCGGGTCTCGTCCACCAGGCACTCACCGACGTCGAACACCACCGCGCGCATCATGGCGGCAGCGTAACCGGGTACGACGAGCCCCCTGCACGGCTCAGCAGCTCGACTTGCCCGAGTAGATCGCCAACGCCGTGTTCGACCCCAGCGTCGCGGTGAGCTGCCCGCTGGAGTTCACGGTCACCGTCGTGTTGTTCTGGACGTTGCAGTACGTGCCCGCGGCCATCGACGTCTGGTACGTCTGTGTCAGCGAGGACGACTCGTGGTTGATGGCGACGTAGCCCTTGCTGCCGCGGCCGAAGGCGATCGCGTCGTTGCCGTCGTCCCACCAGTTGGTGAGGGACTGGCCGCTCGTGGCGTTGCGGAAGGCCACCATGGACTTGATCTCCGGCCAGGCGTGCTGGCACTTCCAACCATCCTGCCAACAGGCCGTCACCGAGCCGCCGTTGGGCGGGCCGGCGTCCGCGTCGGACCACTCGTAGCCGGAGTTGATGTCCGGGGCGCCGTACGGGTAGGCGAGCATGAAGACGTTGGCCAGGGTGTAGTTGGCGCCGTCCTTGTAGTTCAAGGTCGATCCGTTGCGCTCCGTGTCGTGGTTGTCGACGAAGACCGCCGCCACCGAGCTGCTCATGTAGCCCCAGCCCTCGCCGTAGTTCTTCAGGTACGCGAGGTTCTCGTTGTTGAAGACCCGCTTGAGGTCGTAGGCGTAGCGGAACTCCTGGACGTCCCCGTTGCCGGTGTACTCGGTGGGCTGGACGGCCTCGCCGGAGCCGTAGATGACCTCCTGCTTCCAGTACACGGAGGGGTTGCTCAGGCGGGACTTGATGTTCGCGAGGTCGGTCGCCGGGATGTGCTTGGCCGCGTCGATGCGGAAGCCGTCGGCGCCGTAGCCGAGGAGGGTGTTCATGTAGCCGGCGATGGTGGACCTGACGTACTCCTCGCCGGTGTCCAGGTCGGCCAGGCCTACGAGTTCGCAGTTCTGGACGTTGGCGCGGTTGGTGTAGTCGCTGACCGCCGACGTGCAGTCGTCCATGTCGTACGAGGAGTACAGGCCGGGGTAGTTGTACTTCGTGTACGTCGAACCGCCGGTGCCGGTGCCGCTGCCCGCCGACATGTGGTTGATGACCGTGTCGACGACGACCTTCACGCCCGCCGCGTGGCACGTGCTGATCATGTTCTGGAAGGCGGTCGCGTCGCCGAGCCGGCCCGCGATCTTGTAGCTCACCGGCTGGTACGACGTCCACCACTGCGAGCCCTGTATGTGCTCGGCGGGCGGGGAGACCTGGACGTAGCCGTAGCCGGCCGGGCCGAGGGTGTTGGTGCACTCCTTGGCGACCGAGGCGAAGTTCCACTCGAAGAGGACGGCGGTGACGTCCTTGGTGCCGGGCGGGGAGGCGTGTGCGGTGCCGGGCACCAGGAAGGCCGTCGCGGCGGCGAGGGCGCAAGCTCCTGCAAGTGATCTGCTGCTGGCCATGTGGGTTCCTTCTCCGTTGAAGGTTCTTGCTGAAACTCCATGGAAACCTTGCGGTCGCCCAGATGTTAAAGGCCCGCCGCCCAAAAGGGCAGCGGGCCGTGTGAAGTTGATGCAAGAACTTCCCGTGGCGGAGGGGGAGTTCGGGACAGTTAGGGCGAGTTACGGTGTGGTGGTCCACCATGCCGTCGTGTCGGCGGGCAGCTTCGCCTCGCCGTCCGCCTCGGTCACCTCACCGCTGGCGAGCAGGAGACGACCGTACGCCGATGTCGTCACCGACTCCCCGCTCGTGTTGGCCACACACACGAACTCCCCGCGCCGGAAGGCGAGTACGCCCTCGGGCGCCCGCAGCCACTCCACCGAGTCGCCCGCGCCGAGGTCGGGCTGGGTACGGCGGGCGGCGAGCGCGGCCCGGTACAGCTCCAGCGTCGAACCGGCCGCCCCGGTCTGCGCCTCGATGCTCAACTCACCCCAGCCGTCCGGCTGCGGCAGCCAACTCCCGCCGCTTCCGAAGCCGTACGACGATCCGGTGCGCGTCCACGGGATCGGCACCCGGCACCCGTCCCGGAAGCCGTCCTGGCCCGCGCCCCTGAAGTAGGCGGGGTCCTGGCGGACTTCGTCCGGGAGGTCGACGACGTCGGGCAGGCCGAGCTCCTCACCCTGGTAGATGTACGCCGAGCCGGGCAGCGCCAGCATGAGCAGGGTCGCGGCGCGCGCTCGGCGCAGGCCCAGCTCCCTGTCCCCCGCCAGGCGGATCTGGGTGCCCAGGCCGGGCGGGTTGGCGAAGCGGGTGGCGTGCCGGGTGACGTCGTGGTTGGAGAGGACCCAGGTGGCGGGGGCGCCGACCGGGCGCATGGCCTCCAGGGTGCGGTCGATGACCGTACGGAGTTCCCCGGCGTCCCAATCGGTCGACAGGTACTGGAAGTTGAAGGCCTGGTGGAGTTCGTCCGGGCGGACGTAGTTGGCCGTCCGCTCCACCGTGGGCGTCCATGCCTCGGCCACGAAGATGCGCTCGCCCGCGTACTCGTCGAGGACCGTGCGCCACTGGCGGTAGATGTCGTGCACGCCGTCCTGGTCGAAGAACGGCATGACATCGTTGCCCAGCAGCTTGAGTTGCTCGTGCGAGCCGAGGTCGGGCAGGCCCTCCGCCTTGACCAGGCCGTGGGCCACGTCGATGCGGAAGCCGTCGACGCCGATGTCCAGCCAGAAGCGGAGGATCGAGCGGAACTCGTCCCCCACCGCCGGGTGTTCCCAGTTGAAGTCGGGCTGCTCCGGGGCGAAGAGGTGCAGGTACCACTCCCCCGCCGAGCCGTCCGGTTCGGTGACCCGGGTCCAGGCCGGGCCGCCGAAGATGGACTCCCAGTCGTTGGGCGGGAGTTCGCCGTTCTCGCCCTTGCCGGGACGGAAGTGGTAGCGCTCCCGCGACGGCGAGCCGGGGCCCTCCCGCAACGCCCGCTTGAACCACTCGTGCTGGTCCGAGGAGTGGTTGGGCACGAGGTCGACGATGATGCGCAGGCCGAGCCCGTGGGCGTCGCGGATCAGCGCGTCGGCGTCGAGCAGGTTGCCGAACATCGGGTCCACGGCACGGTAGTCGGCGACGTCGTAGCCGGCGTCCGCCTGCGGGGAGGCGTAGAACGGGCTGAGCCAGACGGCGTCGATACCGAGGTCGCGCAGATACGGGAGGCGGGCGCGGACGCCCTCCAGGTCGCCCATGCCGTCACCGTTGCTGTCGGCGAAACTGCGCGGATAGACCTGGTAGATCACCGCGTCTCTCCACCAGTCGCCGCGCTTTGCTTTGGTGGGGTTCGGTGCCGGGGCGATGGCCGAGTGCTGCTGGGTCATGGCGTCCTTGGTACGTAACTGGGGTTCGGTCATGGGGAGTTGATGACGAGGCGGCCGTGAAGTCAGCGGGGTCGGATGGACGTCACGGCCGGTGCTCGTAGAGCGTGCGGCCTGCGGGTACGTGCGCCCGTCGGCGCTCGTACGCCTCCCTTTCCGCCTGCTGGTGGAACTCTCGCTGAATCTTCCATTCCCCAGCGGCAGGAGGCCGACGCGCACCGGAGAGGCGG
>NZ_JBLTJC010000161.1:0-22747 GCF_048158785.1 Streptomyces colwelliae
GCCTTCTTCGGCATCAACCCGCGCGAGGCGCTCGCCGCCGACCCCCAGCAGCGCATCCTGCTGGAGAGCGCGTCCGCACGCCCCGCCCGATGTGCCGCCTGTCGTACCGGAGGTACAGCAGGCCGCCCTCGGGGCCGTTCTGGGGGTAGATCCCGTCCTCGGTGAGCGTCGTGCGGGTCGTCGTGTTCGAGACGTACGGCTCCAGGACCGACGTCGCGATGACCGACTTCTCGTCGAAGAACAGCTGGCCCGTGTGGCAGGTGTGCCCGCCCTCGTACCCCGCGTCCGTCCACTCGCCGTCCACGTGCACCTTGACGTGGATGTGGACGCAACGGCCCTGGTACCACCCCGGGAACACCGTCTTGAAGGTGACCTGGCCGCGCCGGTCCGTGTGCCAGGTGCCGCGCAGGAAGCGGTCGTCGTCGGTGGGTTCCTGGTGGCCTCCGCCACCACCGGGCGGCGGACCACCCGTCGGGGTGCCGGTCGGGGTGCCGGTCGGGGTGCCGGAGGGCGCGCCCGTGGGGGCCGGGCCGCCACCGCCGCCCGCCTCGTAGCCCGAGTAGACGCCCGTCGCGTTGCAGTGCCAGATGTCCACGGCCGCGTTGCGCAGCGGTCTGCACGTGTCGGCGTCGATCACCTTCAGGTCCAGGGTGAGCGGGATGCCCTCCTGGTCCTCCGTCACATCGCGGCGGATCTTGTCGGCGTCGATGTAGTACGGGCCCTCGACGAGCTCCGAGGTGAGCGTGTAGCAGGTGTCCCCGGTCGAGGTCGCGGTCGCCGTGGTGGTCTCCTGGGCGGAGGCGTTCACCGACAGCGCTCCGGCGACGCCCACCGCCGTCACCGCCACACCACCGGCGACCAGGACCGTACGACGTGCCAACTGGCCCTTGTCCTCGGGGACTTCAGAATCCATGGGGGGTACTTGGGAATCCGTCATGCCGGGGACGCTAGGGGCGCCCAACATGACATGAACATGAGAATGCGCTGTGAATCCTGTGCGCACGCGAAAGGGGCTCGAAACCGCTGCCGGTTTCGAGCCCCGGAGCCTCAGCTCCCGCCAGTCGCCTACTACTTCGGCTGCGGCTTCCGCACCGACAGGTGCAGCTCGCGCAGCCGCGTCTCGTCCAGCTCCGTCGGCGCGCCCATCATCAGGTCCTGGGCGTTGCCGTTGAGCGGGAAGGAGATCGTCTCGCGGATGTTCGGCTCGTCCGCGAGGAGCATGACGATGCGGTCGACGCCGGGGGCGATCCCGCCGTGCGGCGGGGCGCCGAAGCGGAACGCGCGCAGCATGCCCGCGA
The DNA here is from genome assembly GCF_048158785.1 of Streptomyces colwelliae. Classification (NCBI taxonomy): domain Bacteria; kingdom Bacillati; phylum Actinomycetota; class Actinomycetes; order Kitasatosporales; family Streptomycetaceae; genus Streptomyces; species Streptomyces colwelliae. Next base: position 1,299 of record NZ_JBLTJC010000161.1, read on the forward strand.
ACTGCTCCTCGACGGTGTCACGGTCGTAGCCCGCGATCTCGAAGGCCTTGAGCATGATGTCGGGCTCGTGGTTCCGGATCGCGCCGGAGGACAGCTCGACGCCGTTGCAGACGATGTCGTACTGCCAGCCCAGGATGTCCAGCGGGTCCTGGGTCTCCAGGGCCTCCAGACCGCCCTGCGGCATCGAGAACGGGTTGTGCGAGAAGTCGATCTTCCCGGTCTCCTCGTCCTTCTCGTACATCGGGAAGTCGACGATCCAGCAGAAGCGGAAGACGTTCTCCTCGAAGTGCCCGGCGCGCTTGGCGGCCTCGACCCGCACCGCGCCCATGATCTTCGAGACCTCTTCGAACTCGCCCGCGCCGAAGAAGACCGCGTGGCCGGGGGCCAGCGACAGGCGCTTCGTCAGCTCCGCGACGTTCCCCTCGGTGAGGAACTTCGCGATCGGGCCCGTCAGCGAGCCGTCCTCGGTCACGCGGACCCAGGCCAGGCCCTTCGCGCCGAGGGTGACCGCGAAGTCGCCGAGCTGGTCGAAGAACTTGCGGGACTGCGCCGCCACGTCCGGCACCGCCAGCGCGCGGACGTGCTGGCCGGCGAACGCCTTGAACTCCGAGCCCTCGAACACGTCCGTGATGTCGGTGAGTTCGAGCTTCGCGCGCAGGTCCGGCTTGTCGGAGCCGTACTTCACCATCGACTCGCGGAACGGGATACGCGGGAACGGGGAGGTGACCGGCTGGCCGCCGCCGAACTCCGTGAACAGCTCCGTCATGAGCTTCTCGATGGGCTGGAAGACGTCTTCCTGCTCCACGAAGCTCATCTCGACGTCGAGCTGGTAGAACTCGCCCGGCGAGCGGTCCGCACGCGCGTCCTCGTCGCGGAAACAGGGCGCGATCTGGAAGTAGCGGTCGAAGCCGGAGATCATCAGCAGCTGCTTGAACTGCTGCGGCGCCTGCGGCAGGGCGTAGAACTTGCCCGGGTTCAGCCGGGACGGGACCACGAAGTCGCGCGCGCCCTCGGGGGAGGTCGCGGAGAGGATCGGGGTGGCCATCTCGTTGAAGCCGAGGGCGACCATCTTCGAGCGGATCGAGGCGATCACGGAGGACCGCAGCATGATGTTGCGGTGCATGCGCTCGCGGCGCAGGTCCAGGAAGCGGTACTCCAGGCGCCGCTCCTCGTTGACCCCGTCCTCGGTGTTGATCGTGAAGGGCAGCGGGGCGGCGGCACCGAGCAGCTCGACCTCGCCGACCTCGACCTCGATCTCACCGGTCGGCAGATCCGGGTTCACGTTGTCCGTGCCCCGGGAGACGACCTTGCCGTCGACGCGGACCGTCGACTCCTTGGTCACCTTGTCGAGCGCCTCGTACGCGGGCGTGCCGGGGCGGGCGACGAGCTGCGTGATGCCGTAGTGATCGCGCAGATCGATGAAGAGGATGCCGCCCAGGTCGCGCCGATTGTGCAGCCAGCCACTCAGCCGGACGTCGGTGCCGACGTCAGAGGCGCGGAGCTCGCCGCAGGTGTGGGACCTGTACCGATGCATCGTCGTTCATCCAGCCTTCGCGGATCGGGGAGTGTTTCACGTGAAACGTCCAGGGCCGGAGCCCGGACCTCCCAAGGGTACCGGCCACCCATGGAGCGCCTCCCCACCATTAACTCGTGACTCCATCGGTGGCACTTATCGATCTCCTCTTCTTACAGTGGGGCAATGCGCACTGGTGAGCCCCTGCCCGCCGTGGGGGAGGTACTCGCCGCCCTCGCGACCGGTCTGTGGCACTGGGACACCGCCTCGGAGCTGGTCACGGTGGACGCCGAGGCCGCACGGCTGCTCGGGCTGCCCCCCGAACAGACCACCCTCACGGAGGCCCAGACCCGGGCCCGACTCCACCCCGTGGACTGGAACGAGATCACGGGGGTCGTCGGGCTGGCCGTCGCCGAGGGCACCCTCGCCGAGGTCCGCATCCGGATCATGGACGAGCGCGGCCGGGTGATCCGCGTCGTCCGCAGCCGCTCCAAACCGTCGTACGACCCCGAGAAGCGGTCGTTCGAGCTGATCGGCACCCTCCAGGAGGTCACCGAACCCACGCCGGGCACACCGGCCGGACGGACCGCGGTCACGGGTGACTGGCGGCGCTCCCGCGAGGCGTTCCTGCTGGACGCGGGCCGGGCGCTGGCGGAGGCGCGGTCCACGGCGGAGGTGCTGCGGGTCGCGGCGGGCCTGTCGATGCCGGGCTTCTCACCGGACGGCCTCGCCGTGTTCGGCGTATCGGGCGACCGCCTGACGATCGTCGGCCACCACGGGCATCAGCCGGGCGACGAGGACCCGTTCTCGCACATGTCGATGGTGACCGACTACCCGGCCGCCGAGGTCGTACGGACGGGCCGTGCCGTCTATCTGTCCACGCCCGAGCAGTACAAGGAGCGCTATCCGGTCACCTGGCCGCTCGCCCAGCACTTCCACCGGCAGTCGTGGGCGTTCCTGCCGCTGACGGTCGCCGGGCGGACGATGGGCGCCTGGATGGCCGCCTTCACCTACCCCGTCGCCTTCACACCGGACGAGCGGTCCGTCCTCACCACGGTCGCCCGGATGCTCGCGCAGGCCCTGTCCCGCGCCGGCGTCGCCGAGTCCGAGCGCGAGCTGACCGACGGGCTCCAGCGCTCCATGCTGCCCACGCTGGGCCCGGAGATCCCGGGCATGAGCGTCGCCGCCCGCTACATACCGACCGGCGGCGGGCTCCAGGTCGGCGGCGACTGGTACGACATGATCCCGCTGCCTGGAGGCACCCCTTCCGGGGGAGGCCGCATCGCCCTGGTCATCGGCGACGTACAGGGCCATGACGTGCGGGCCGCCGGGCTGATGGGCCAGCTCCGCATCGCCCTGCGCGCCTATGCCTCCGAGGGCCACCGGCCGGACGCCGTCCTCTCCCGCGCCTCCCGCTTCCTGCACGGCATCACCAACGGCGACGCGGAGAAGGCCGACCCGCGCTTCGCGACCTGCCTGTACGTCGAGGCCGACCCGGCGACCGGCGTCCTGGAGATCGCCCGCGCCGGCCATCCCGACCCGGCGATACGCATGGCGGACGGCACGGTGCTGGCGCGGCCCACGGCGGGCGGACTGCCGCTCGGCATCGACCCGGACGCCGACTATCCGACGACCACGCTCGCCCTGGAACCCGGCGAGACCATGATGATCTGCACCGACGGGCTGATCGAGACCGGCGGCCACGACCTGGAGACGGGCTGGCAGCGGATCCGGACGATCCTGGAGGGGCACAAGGGCGACCTGGAGGAACTCGCCGACGCGCTCGTCCAGGCCGTCCACGGACCCTCCTCGCACCACACCACCGGCCCGCTCGCGGACCGCCGCGAGGACGACATCGCCGTCCTCCTGCTGTCCCGCGAGGGCGAGGCCTGCGGCTGCGGCGACACGGTCACCGACCCGCCGAAGATCCGCCGCACGGTGCTCACGGTCGCGCAGGCCGAGCCCGAGCGGATCGCGGTGGCCCGGCAGCAGCTGCGCGAACTCCTCCACGACTGGACCGGCGCCGACCAGGTCGACTCGGCGGTCCTGCTCGTCTCCGAGATGCTCACCAACGTCCTCGTGCACACCGACGCCGACGCCCTACTCACCGCCGAGGTGACCGGTGATGTGGGTGAGCGGCGGATGCGGGTCGAGGTCACGGACGCGGGCGACGACCTCCCGCACAAGCGCCACCCCGGTGAACTGGCGTCCTCCGGGCGGGGGTTGCTCCTGATCGAACTCCTCGCCGAGACCTGGGGCGTGGACCCGAGGGGCGAGGGCAAGAGCATCTGGTTCGAGCTCTACGAGTCCGACGGCTCGGGCGACGGCGCGGTCACCGGCGACATCTCGGAGTTCGGTTCCTGGGACGCGTAACGCTCCCGCAGTTCGTGTACGACCCCGAAGACGGCCGCGGTCAGCGGCACCGCGAGCAGCATGCCGAGGACTCCGGCCACGGACGCGCCCGCGGTGATCGCGATCATCACGACCGCCGGATGCATCTGCACGGTCCGGCTCTGGATCATCGGCTGGAGCACATGCCCCTCCAGCACCTGCACGGCGAGAACGACGCCGAGGACCCACAGCGCGATGACGAAACCCCGGTCGGCGAGCGCGACCAGCACGGCGACGGCGCCGGAGAGGAAGGCGCCAAGGTAGGGGATGTAGGCGCCGACGAAGACGAGCGCGGCCAGGCCGAAGGCCCCCGGCACGTCCAGCACGAGCAGCCCGACGCCGATACACAGGGCGTCGATGAGGGCGATGACGGTGGTCCCCCGCATGAAGCCCTCGACGCCCTCGAAGGCACGGCGGGCCATGGCCTCGACGAGGTCGGCGGTGCCGTGCGGGGAGAGCGAGCGCAGCAGTCCGGCGGCCCGGTCGGAGTCGCGCAGGAAGAAGAAGACGAGCAGCAGCGCCAGTACGGCCATGGCGATGGTCTCGCCGACGACGCTGACCCCGCTGATGACGTTCGAGGCGGCCGTCCCGCCGAACTTGGTGAGTAGTTCCTTGGCGTTGGAGGCGAGGTCGTCCACCGAGGTGCCGGCGGCCCCGAAGTGATCGGCGAGGGAGTTCCCCGCGTCCTTGAGCGAGGACACGATCTGGTCCCCGGTGTCGATCAGCGCGGCCACCACGATGTACACGGCCCCACCGACCACGGCGACGACCGCGACACAGGTGATCATGGCGGCGACCGACCGGTTCACGTGCACGTTCACCAGCCGCCGGTACAACGGCCCGAGCAGCGCGGTGCCGAGCAGCGCGAGCAGCACGGGCGTCACGGCGGTCCTCAACTCGGCGCAGAGCCGGATCCCGACGTAGCCAACCCCGGAGACGAGCAGCAGGACGGCACACCAGGCGGCGAACCGCCGCACGGGAACGGGGAGTAGCTGCACACTCCCACCCGATCACGCATCGGGCGGGCCGTCCTGGCAGGACGGCCCGCCCGGGTGACGGGAGAAGAACCCCTAGTGCCTCAGCAGGTGGGGCCCACCGCGTCGATCCTCCTGCCGAAGTTGGTGTCGTAGGCCTGGGCGTAGTCGCCGGAGACGACGGCTCGCTTCTCCTGCGGGCTCCAGTCGATGAAGCACGCGTTGGCGTTGGCCTTGAAGGAGTACACGTGGTCGTGCAGGTTGGACGGCATGTCCCGGTACCCGGAGGCGGGACTCCACCGCCAGGGGGTGCCCGAGTAGTTCCTGTCGTGCCAGAAGCAGATCTCCCCCGCCCCGCAGTTCTCGTCCGCGCGCTGCAACGCGGCGCTCGCCGCCTGTTCGGTGGAGGTGGAGGGGGTACGGGCCTGGGTGGGACTTGCCGCGCCGGTCAGAGCGAGACAGGTGGCGGCCAGGGCGACGGCCAGACTCATGCGGAAACGCACGGGTGACTTCCTTGCATTCGGTGTCCACTTTCAGCCGGACCATTTCCGTGCGCGGGACCTTCATGCCCCGTCCGGGTCCCGGTCACCCGGACGGAGGACCCGCACCGGCGTGGACACCGACGCCGAGCAAGCCACACCCCCGAGCCGAGCCGCACATGCCCGAAGCCCCGTCCGGACAAGGACGGGGCTTCGGGTATTTCCGTTCTACGAGGGTGTACAGGAGGGCTTACAGACCGCCCTCGCCCATCCCGTGAACGGCGGGGATGGTGCCCAGCCGCCCCTTCTGGAAGTCCTCGAACGCCTGCTGGAGTTCCTCGCGGGTGTTCATGACGAACGGGCCGTAGTGCGCCATCGGCTCGCGGATCGGCTGGCCGCCGAGGATCGCGACCTCCAGGTCCGGGGTGTTCCCGTCCTGCTGCTCGTCCGCGCGGACGGTCAGGGACGAACCCGTGCCGAAGACCGCGGTCTGGCCCATGTGGATCGCGCGCCGCTCGGCACCGACCGAACCCTTGCCCGCCAGGACGTAGGCGACACCGTTGAAGTCCTCACGCCAGGGCAGGGTGACCTCCGCACCCGGGGCCACCGTCGCGTGGATCATCGTGATCGGCGTGTGCGTGATGCCGGGACCCTGGTGACCGTCCAGCTCACCGGCGATGACGCGCAGGAGCGCGCCGCCGTCGGGGGTGGTGAGCAGCTGGACCTGGCCGCCGCGGATGTCCTGGTAGCGCGGGGGCATCATCTTGTCCTTGGCCGGGAGGTTCACCCACAGCTGGAGGCCGTGGAAGAGCCCGCCGGACACGACCAGCGACTCCGGCGGCGCCTCGATGTGCAGCAGGCCCGCGCCCGCCGTCATCCACTGCGTGTCGCCGTTGGTGATGGTGCCGCCACCGCCGTTGGAGTCCTGGTGGTCGAAGACGCCGTCGATGATGTAGGTGACGGTCTCGAAGCCGCGGTGCGGGTGCCAGGGGGTGCCCTTCGGCTCTCCCGGCGCGTACTCCACCTCGCCCATCTGGTCCATCATGATGAACGGGTCGAGGTGGCGGTAGTTGATCCCGGCGAACGCGCGGCGCACCGGGAAGCCCTCACCCTCGAAACCGCTGGGCGCGGTCGAGACGGCGAGCACGGGACGTGCCACGGCGTCGGCCGGCGCGGCCACGCGGGGCAGGGTCAGCGGGTTCTCTACGGTCACTGCAGGCATGTCGGGACCTCCTTGTGCGTCGAGTTTAGTTGAGCGTTGAACTTTCTGCTACCCCACAACAGAAGAAGCCCGGAGGGCATTCCCTCCGGGCTCATACCGGGACGAAGCGACCGACAGGGGGTCGCGATCAGCCGGGTCGCGATCAGCCGTACATCCTCCGCATCGCGAACTCCACCATCTGCTCGACCGCCTTCGCGTCGAACACCATCCGGTGCTCGCCCTCCATGTCGACGACGAAGCCGTAGCCCGTCGGCAGCAGGTCGATGACCTCGGCGCCGGTGATCACGAAGTACTTGGACTCCTTGCCGGCGTAACGGCGCAGTTCCTTGAGCGAGGTGAACATCGGGATCACCGGCTGCTGGGTGTTGTGCAGTGCGAGGAAGCCCGGGTTGTCGCCGCGCGGGCAGTACACCTTGGAGGTCGCGAAGACCTGCTGGAAGTCCTCGGCCGCCATCTGCCCGGTGGTGAACGCGCGCACCGCGTCCGCGAGCGAGGGCGGGGACGGCTCGAGGTAGAGCGGCGGCTGCTGGCCGTAGCCGCCCACGCCACCGGCTGCCTGCTGCTGGGGCGGGACGTACCCCTGCTGAGCGCCCACGTTCTGGTCGTAGCCGTACATGCCCGCAAGAGTAACGAGTCACAGATGGACGGCTTGGGGTTGCGTCTTATTACCGACGGGTAGCATCATCGTAGCTACTGCTTAGTACAAGTCTCGCTGCACATATCTTTCTACGGAGTCGTCGCCATGGGGCACTACAAGTCGAATCTCCGCGACATCGAGTTCAACCTCTTCGAGGTCCTCGGGCGCGACAAGCTGTACGGGACGGGTCCGTTCGCGGAGATGGACACGGACACCGCGAAGAGCGTCCTGGCGGAGCTGACCCGGCTCGCGGAGAACGAGCTGGCGGAGTCCTTCGCCGACGCCGACCGCAACCCGCCGGTCTTCGACCCGGAGACGAACACCGCGCCCGTGCCCGCCTCCTTCAAGAAGAGCTACAAATCCTTCATGGAGTCCGAGTACTGGCGGCTGGGCCTGCCCGAGGCCATCGGCGGTACGACGGCTCCGCCCTCCCTGATCTGGTCGTACGCGGAGCTGATCCTCGGCGCGAACCCGGCCGTGTGGATGTACTGCTCCGGGCCCGCCTTCGCCGGGATCCTCTACGACGAGGGCAACGACGTACAGAAGAAGATCGCGCAGCTGGCCGTGGAGCGGACCTGGGGGTCCACCATGGTGCTCACCGAGCCGGACGCCGGTTCGGACGTCGGCGCGGGCCGTACCAAGGCGGTTCAGCAGGACGACGGGTCCTGGCACATCGAGGGCGTCAAGCGCTTCATCACGTCCGGTGAGCACGACATGGAGGAGAACATCCTCCACTACGTGCTCGCGCGGCCCGAGGGCCACGGGCCGGGCACCAAGGGGCTCTCCCTCTTCCTCGTGCCGAAGTTCCTCTTCGACGTCGAGACCGGCGAGCTGGGCGAGCGCAACGGCGTGTACGCGACGAACGTCGAGCACAAGATGGGCCTCAAGGCGTCCAACACCTGCGAGATGACCTTCGGCGACCGCCACCCGGCCAAGGGCTGGCTGATCGGTGACAAGCACGACGGCATCCGCCAGATGTTCCGGATCATCGAGTTCGCCCGCATGATGGTCGGCACGAAGGCCATCTCGACTCTGTCGACCGGCTACCTCAACGCCCTGGAGTACGCCAAGGAGCGCGTCCAGGGCTCCGACCTCGCGGCCTTCGGCGACAAGGCCGCGCCCAAGGTCACCATCACGCACCACCCGGACGTGCGCCGCTCGCTGATGACGCAGAAGGCGTACGCCGAGGGCATGCGCGCCCTGGTGCTGTACACCGCGTCGATCCAGGACGCGATCGCCGTCAAGGAGGCCGAGGGCGAGGACGCGTCCACCGAGCACGCGCTCAACGACCTCCTCCTGCCGATCGTCAAGGGCTACGGCTCCGAGAAGGGCTACGAGCAGCTCGCCCAGTCGCTCCAGACCTTCGGCGGCTCCGGGTTCCTCCAGGAGTACCCGATCGAGCAGTACATCCGGGACGCCAAGATCGACACCCTGTACGAGGGCACCACCGCGATCCAGGGCCAGGACTTCTTCTTCCGGAAGATCGTCCGCAACCAGGGCGCCGCCCTCAACTCCCTCGCCGAGGACATCAAGAAGTTCCTCGCGCTGGGCACGGGCGGCGAGGACCTGGCCGGTGCGCGTGAGCACCTCGCCAAGGCGGCCGTCGAGCTGGAGGCCATCGTCGGCCTGATGCTCACCGACCTCGCGGCGACCGAGCAGGACGTCAAGAACATCTACAAGGTGGGCCTCAACACCACCCGCCTGCTGCTCGCCTCCGGTGACGTCGTCGTCGGCTACCTGCTCCTCAAGGGCGCGGCGATCGCCGTCGAGAAGCTGGAGACGGCCTCCGCCAAGGACCGCGCGTTCTACACCGGCAAGATCGCGGCCGCGAAGTTCTTCGCGGCCAATGTGCTGCCCGGTCTCACCCTGGCCCGCAAGGTCGCCGAGGGTGTCGAGCTGGACCTGATGGAACTGGACGAAGCCGCCTTCTAGCCAGCCGGAAAACCCGTTCCGGGACAGACCGGAACAGCCCGGAACAGCTTCGCGAAACCCCACATCACCCCTGCGGGGGCCCGCTCCCATCACCCGGAGTGGGCCCTCGTACGTCGTTAAGGTGAACCCCATGAGCGAACCCCCCCGATTCGATCGCGGCCACACCGACGACCTCATGTCCTTCCTCGCGGCGTCCCCCACGCCGTACCACGCCGTGGCGAACACCGCCGAGCGGCTGGAGAAGGCGGGCTTCAGGCAGGTCGCCGAGACGGACGCCTGGGAGGGGACGACCGGCGGCAAGTACGTGCTGCGCGGTGGCGCGATCGTGGCCTGGTTCGTCCCCGAGGGCGCGGCCCCCCACACCCCCTTCCGCATCGTCGGCGCGCACACCGACTCCCCGAACCTGCGGGTCAAGCCGCGTCCCGACACCGGCGCGCACGGCTTTCGCCAGGTCGCCGTCGAGATCTACGGCGGGCCGCTGCTCAACTCCTGGCTCGACCGCGACCTCGGCCTCGCCGGCCGGCTGACCCTGCGGGACGGTTCGACGCGGCTGGTGAACGTGGACCGGCCGCTGCTCAGGGTGCCCCAACTCGCCATCCACCTGGACCGTTCCGTGTCGGCGGACGGGCTCAAGCTCGACAAGCAGCGGCACCTCCAGCCGATCTGGGGCCTGGGCGACGTCGTCCACGACGGCGACCTGATCGCCTTCCTGGAGGAGGAGTCGGGGCTCGCGCCGGGCGAGGTCACCGGCTGGGACCTGATGACGCACTCCGTGGAGGCACCGGCCTACCTGGGCCGCGACCAGGAGCTGCTCGCCGGTCCGCGCATGGACAACCTGCTGTCCCTGCACGCCGGCGCCGCCGCGCTCGCCTCCGCCGCCGCCCGCGAGAACCTGCCGTACATCCCCGTGCTCGCCGGTTTCGACCACGAGGAGAACGGCTCGCAGTCCGACACGGGCGCGGACGGGCCGCTGCTCGGCGGGGTCCTGGAGCGCTCGGTGTTCGCGCGCGGCGGGTCGTACGAGGACCGGGCGCGGGCCTTCGCCGGGACCGTCTGCCTGTCCTCCGACACAGGTCACGCGGTGCACCCGAACTACGCGGAGCGCCACGACCCGACGCACCACCCGCGGGTCAACGGCGGACCGATCCTCAAGGTCAACGTCAACAACCGCTACGCCACGGACGGTTCGGGCCGCGCGGTGTTCGCCGCCGCCTGCGAGAAGGCGGGCGTGCCCTTCCAGACCTTCGTCTCCAACAACTCCATGCCGTGCGGCACGACGATCGGCCCGATCACCGCGGCCCGGCACGGCATCAAGACCGTCGACATCGGCGTGGCGATCCTCTCGATGCACAGCGCCCGCGAACTCTGCGGCGACCAGGACCCGTTCCTGCTGGCCAACGCGCTGAGGGCGTTCCTGGAGGGTTAGTCAACTCCCGCATGGCGCATGGGTGTTGCCTTCCCGGGTACCCGGAGGCGGACCGGGCCGACCGGACCGGACAGGGAGGCGACACTCATGGGCCTGGGCGGATGCATCATCCTCATCGCCGTCGGCGCGATCCTCACGTTCGCGACCGACTGGCACATGCAGGGGGTCAATCTCGACCTGGTCGGCGTCATTCTCATGATCGTCGGGCTGATCGGGGTCGTGACGTTCAGCAGCATGGCCCGGCGCCGACGCGTCTTGATACCGGGTCAGACCACCGTCGTCGAGGACGACGAGGCGCGCGGCTACCGCGGCGGCTACGGCGCCTGATCACGGGCGAACTGGGGCCAGATCCACGCCTGTTGGGATCTTTCGGCGGTGGATACGTGGGCGTAGTCCGCACTCGGGCCGAATCGCCCGCACAAGACATCCACAGACAACCGTGAGCAATCCGTGACGCAAGTCGTATTGTGCGGTTGTGTGAACCTCGTGAAGACTCTGTGCAGTTGAGGGTCCGGGGAGAGGCAGCCCCGGGCCCGTCTCACGATCTTCACGGGGGGGGCGCTGCCGTGCTCGAACCACGGCTGGTGGTCCTGATCCCGGCCCACAACGAAGCGGACCGCATCGGCGCCGCCATCGAGGGCCTGTGGCGCCAGACCCACAAACCCGACCTCATCGTCGTCGTCACGGACAACTGCACCGACGACACCGCCGCCGTCGCGGACTCGCACGGCGCCCAGATCTTCGCCACCCAGGGCAACACCCACAAGAAGGCCGGCGCCCTCAACCAGGCCATCGACTGGATCCTGCCCCACCTCGACGAGCGCGACCTCCTCCTCGTCCAGGACGCGGACACCGTCCTCAACCCCTGGTTCAGCGAGACCGCGATGGCCACCTTCAACCGCAAGGTCGGCGCCGTCGGCGGAGTCTTCTACGGCGAACGGGGCGGCGGACTCCTCGGCCTGCTCCAGCGCATGGAGTTCCAGCGCTACGCCTGGGAGCTGGACCGCACCGGCGGCAAGGCCCAGGTCCTCACCGGCACCGGCACGATGTTCCGCGCCCGCGTCCTGCGCGAGGTCCGGGACGCCCGCCACTCGGGACTGATCGGCGGCGGCACCGGCTACTACAGCCTCGCCTCCCTCACCGAGGACGACGAGATGACCAAGGCGGTCAAGACCCTCGGCTACCGCGCCATGTCCCCGGCGGGCTGCGGGGTCACCACCGAGGTTATGACCAGCCTCCCCAAACTCTGGCACCAACGCCTCCGCTGGCAGCGCGGCGCCCTGGAGAACCTCCGCGACTACGGCTGGACCAAGGTCACCGCCCGCTACTTCCTCCAGCAGTTCCTGATGGGCTTCGGCGCCCTGTCCTTCCTGATCTACCTGACCTTCATGGCGACCTACACGACGGTCTACGGCTTCCCCGGCCTCTCCCCGTTCTGGACCGCCATCGGCCTGATCTTCGTGGTCGAGAAGATCGTCTCCGTACGCCGCGCCGGACCCGTCGCGGTCCTGGTGGCCGCGCTGATGGTCCCGGAGATGCTCTACGACCTCTTCCAGCACGCCGTCTACTTCACCTCACTGTGGGGGCTGGTCCGCCGGAGCGAGGAGAAGTGGGTGGCCACCTAGCCCACCCCTCACGCACGTTCACTCACCTTCACGCACTTCAAGGAGACACGTTTATGTACGGACGAGTTGTCGGCGCCGGCACCACAGGCGCCGGTGGCGCCACGCTGGCCGCGACGGGACTGTGGTTCAACAGCATGGCGATGATGGTGGCGGCGACGACGCTGGTCGCGGCGGGGATGGCGCTGTACAAGCTGGCACCGCGCCCGCGCCGCCGCTGAACCGGCAAGGGTCCCCGCCGGTCCCTGCCGGTCCCCCGTTTCAGGCGTCCTGGTCGTCCATGCCGGCCAGCACGAGGGGGAGACGGTCCGCCCCGCCCTCGGTGAGGCGGACCGGGACACCCCAGTCCTGCTGGTGGACATGGCAGGCGGGGTATTCGTTGGAAGGGGCGTCGTCACAGGACGCCGCCATGGCCGACACGTGCAACACGCCTTCCGTCACGGCCGGGTCGAGGGTCAGGGTGCGGTTCAGGTCCGTACCCGCGCCCTCGCCGGCGAGGAGCAGCTCGGGCGGGGTGGCGGAGACGAGCAGCCGGGTCGAGGGGCCGATGGGGGTGCCCCCGCGCGAGTCTGTTCGAGCGTGGGGGAGCGTGTCGAGTTTCTGCCCGGCCGGGGCCTGGAAGACGACGTCCAACTTCAGCTCGCCGGGGGCGACTTCGGTGGCCGCGCGCTGGGTGCGATGGGCGACGGACTCGACGCGTACGGCCTCCTCCGGCAGACGCAGCCGGGTCAGCCGGTGCCGGGCCGACTCGACGACCAGGATGTCGTCGCCGACGAGCACGGCGTCGCTGGGCTCCCGCAAATCCGTGGCCAGCGTGGTGACTTGGCCGGTCGCGGGGTCGTAACGGCGCAGGGCGTGGTTGTACGTGTCGCTGATCGCGACCGAGCCGTCCGGGAGCGCGGTGGCACCCAACGGGTGCTGGAGCAGCGCCTGTTCGGCCGCTCCGTCACGGTGCCCGAAGTCGAAGAGTCCGGTGCCTACGGCGGTGTGCACGGCCCCGTCGAGGTCCACCCAGCGCAGGGCGGACGTCTCGGAGTCGGCCACCCACAGCCGGTCGGCGGTCGCGGCGAGTCCGGAGGGCTGCGCGAACCAGGCCTCGGCGCCGGGGCCGTCGACGAGGCCCTCGTTGGTGGTGCCGGCGGTGACGGCGACGGTGGCTTCGGTGGGGTCGGCGGCAGTGGGGTCGGCGGCTGGGTCGTAGGCCCAGAGCTGGTGGACTCCGGCCATGGCGATCCACACCTTGCCGTGCCACCAGGCGACATCCCAGGGGGACGAGAGGCTGACCTCGCGGGCGGGGCCCGAGGTGGGCTCGCCCTGCATCCACTGCCGGCCGGTGCCCGCGAGGGTGGTCACGGCGCCGGTGGCGAGGTCGAGCCGTCGCAGGGCGTGGTTCACGGTGTCGGCGACGACGACGGAACCGTCGTCCAGGAGGGCGAGGCCCTGCGGTTCGTTGAAGGTGGCGGAGTCGCCCGGACCGTCGTGCAGGCCGCGCGCCCCGGACCCGATCCGCCGTACGACCGTCTCCCCGTCCGCCGCCAGCTCGACCAGTTGGTGCCGGGTGGTGTCACTGACCAGGAAGTTCCCGGACGGCAGGGCGATCACCTTGCCGGGGAAGCGCAGGACCGTCGGCTCCGGCTCCGGCGCGACGTACGGCCCGTCCCCGCGCCGGAGCGTGCCCTTCGCGGTGTGCTCGGTCTCCAGCTCCGTCACCAGGCGCTCGATGGCGTGCGCGTGACCCTCGCCCGCGTGCTGCGCGACGACGTACCCCTCCGGGTCGATCACCACGAGCGTCGGCCACGCGCGCACGGCGTACTGCTTCCAGGTCGCCAACTCCGGGTCGTCGAGCACCGGATGCTCGACGCCGTACCGCTCGACGGCGTCCACGACCGCCTGGTGCTCGGCCTCGTGCACGAACTTCGGCGAGTGGACGCCGATGATCACGACCGTGTCCCGGTGCTTCTCCTCCAGCTCACGGAGTTCGTCGAGGACGTGCAGGCAGTTGATGCAGCAGAAGGTCCAGAAATCCAGGATGACGATGCGTCCCCGCAGGTCGGCGAGGGTGTACTGCTTGTCGCCCGTGTTCAGCCAGCCGCCCTTGCCGGTGAGCTGGGGGGCGCGGACGCGGGCGCGTCGGGAGGTGCGGGGCGAGGATGCGTCGGTCATGAATCAAGGGTGCCACCGGCCACTGACAGTCACGCCAGCGCGTGCCCCGTCGTCTCGTCCACATGGTCCGGTACGGCCCCGTGGTGGTCGCCGACCGAGAGCGTGCCCGTCGGTTCGAGGACGAGGATCTCGGTGGGGACGGGGGCGTAGGGCTTGTGTTCCGTGCCGCGCGGGACCGTGAAGACGCTGCCCTTGGGGAGGACGACCGTGCGTTCCCCGGCCGGCTCACGCAGGGCGATGTGCAACTCGCCCTCCAGGACCAGGAAGAACTCGTCGGTGTGGTCGTGGGTGTGCCAGAGGTGTTCGCCCTCGACCTTGGCGACGCGTACGTCGTAGTCGTTGACGGTGGTGACGATGCGGGGGCTCCAACGGTCGGTGAAGGAGGCGAGGGCGGCGGGGAGGGAGATGGGTTCCGTGGTGGTCATGGAGTCATCGTCGGGGGTGGTCGGGGCGCTGTACGAGTGCTAGGAATCGCACATGCCGCAAGGATCCTCTCAGCGACCGCAACGCCCTCAGCACTCTCGGCTCCCTTCCTCCCCCCACCGGGTCGCCGTGATCGTCGACGAGGGCACCAATCCCTTCGAAGTCGGCGTCGCCACCGAGCTGTTCGGGCTGCCGCGGCCCGAACTCGGGCTGGCCGGGCCGCTCTACGAGGTGCTGGTGTGCACGCCCGCGCGTGAGGTGCGGATGAACCACGGGTTCTTCACCCTCACCGGGGCGCACGGTCTCGACGCGGTGGACACGGCGGACACGCTCGTCGTGCCGGGGCGGCCCGACAACGTCGTACCGCGCGGGGCCGCCGTCCTCGACGCCATCCGGCGCACCCACGCGCGCGGGGCCCGTGTCATGAGCCTGTGCACCGGGAGCTTCGCGCTCGCCGAGGCCGGGCTGCTCGACGGGCGCCGGGCGACCACCCACTGGATGTGGGCCGACCGTTTCCGCACCCTGCACCCGCGCGTGCGGCTCGAACCGGACGTCCTCTTCGTGGACGACGGGGACATCCTCACCGCCTCGGGCAGCGCCGCCGCGCTCGACCTCGGGCTGCACGTCGTACGGCGGGACCATGGCGCCGAGATCGCCAACGCGGTGTCCAGGAGGCTCGTCTTCGCGGCCCACCGGGACGGCGGGCAACGCCAGTTCGTGGAGCGGCCGTTGCCCGATGTGCCCGACGAGTCGCTCGCGCCGCTGCTCGCGTGGGCGCAGGAGCGGCTGGGGGAGCCGTTGACGGTGGCCGAGCTGGCGGGCCGGGCGGCGGTCAGCCCGGCGACCCTGCACCGGCGCTTCCGGGCGCAGCTCGGGACGACGCCGCTGGCCTGGCTGACCGGGGAGCGGGTGGCGCTGGCGTGCCGGTTGATCGAGCGCGGGGAGGAACGGCTGGACGTGGTCGCCGCGCGGTGCGGTCTGGGGACCGGGGCGAACCTGCGGGTGCGGCTGCGGAAGGAGACCGGATTGAGCCCGTCGGCCTATCGGCGGCGTTTCGGACCGGCTGCCGGGGAAGCCGTAATGTCATGAGATTCCTCGTACGCGATCGGATCCTCGGCTTCGGTGAGGATTACTGGATCGAGGACCAGAACGGCAACAAGGTGTTCCTGGTCGACGG
Organism: Streptomyces colwelliae; assembly: GCF_048158785.1. Taxonomy (NCBI): domain Bacteria; kingdom Bacillati; phylum Actinomycetota; class Actinomycetes; order Kitasatosporales; family Streptomycetaceae; genus Streptomyces; species Streptomyces colwelliae. Next base: position 17,258 of record NZ_JBLTJC010000161.1, read on the forward strand.
CAAAGCCATGCGCATCAGGGACACGTTCGAGTTGAAGGACACGCACGGGCGCGTGCTCATCGACATCCACAAGAAGATGCTCGCCCTGCGCGACACGATGGTCATCGAACGGGACGGTGAGCCCCTGGCGACCATCAGACACAAGCGGTTCTCGCTGCTGCGCAACCACTACAAGGTGTCCCTGGTCGACGGCACCGAACTCGACGTCAGCGGCAAGATCCTGGACCGCGAGTTCGGCGTCGACTACGACGGCGAGCTGCTCGCGCAGATCTCCCGCCGCTGGCTGCACATCCGGGAGACATACGGCGTCGACATTGTCCGGGAGGACGCGGACGCGGCGCTGCTGATCGCGGTGGCGGTGTGCGTGATCCACCTGGCGGAGAAGGAGCGGGAGGACTAGAGCGCTTCCCGGTCGGCGTCGGCGGCTGTGCGGGCGCGGGACCGGCGGCGCTCCTGGAGGCGGTCTCCGACGTAGCCGCCCATGACGGCCAGCGCGCCGAAGACCGCGCTGGCCGTCCAGCCGTAGGGGTCGGTGTCCGTCCTGCCCACGAGCCAGATGAACACCGTCACGGGGCACCACGCGACGAGCATGGTGGTGAGTACGGCCCGGGGACGGGCGGTCGTCCAGGAGTCGCGTGGCGCGGTGTCGTAGCCGACGCGGGCGTAGTGGGCCTGGCGGCGGCGTTCGAGGCGCAGGAACGCCCAGAACAGCAGCCACGCGCACGTGCCGACGAGGACCGCCCGGAACGGCGCGAAAGCCAGGCCGACGGGTATCGCGACGAGCAGCGCGGCGGCCGTGGAGCAGCCCGCCGGGTGCCGGGCGGCGAACGCCTGGGGTGCGGGCGGGGGGTTCGCTCCGCCGAGGCCGCGGTCGAGGGCCAGGAAGGCGCGCCAGAGTGTGGCCGGGACCCGCTGCGGTCTGCCGCTCACCGGACTCGCCGCGGACGTTCCAGCCCCAGCATCCGGTCCTTCAGCGCCGGGAACTGCTCCCGCGTCACGGCCACCTTCGCCGGGTCGAAGTCCACCGTGAGGATCTCCTCCCCCGCGCCCGCCTCCGCGAGGACCTCGCCCCAGGGATCGACCACGATCGAGTGACCGGCCTGGGGAACTCCGGCGTGGGTACCGGCCGTTCCGCATGCGAGGACGAACGACTGGTTCTCGACCGCGCGGGCCTGGGCCAGCAGGGTCCAGTGGGAGCGGCGGCGCTCGGGCCAGCCCGCGCAGAGGACGAGGGTCTCGGCGCCGGCGTCGACGAGGCCGCGGAAGAGTTCGGGGAAGCGGAGGTCGTAGCAGGTGGCAAGACCGATGACCGTCTCGGGCAGACGGACCGTCACCAGTTCGCCGCCCGCGCCCATCAGCACGGCCTCGCCCTTGTCGAAGCCGAAGCGGTGGATCTTGCGGTAGGCGGCGGCCAGTTCACCGGAGGGGGAGAAGACGAGGGACGTGTTGAAGAGGGGCCCCTCGGGGGCTCGTTCGGGGATCGAGCCCGCGTGCAGCCACACGCCCGCGTCGCTCGCCGCCTTGGCCATCGCCTCGTAGGTCGGCCCTTCCAGCGGCTCGGCCTCGCTGTCGAACTGTTCGTAGGCGAACGCACCCGTGGTCCACAGCTCCGGCAGGACGACGAGATCGGCACCGGCCTGCTCGCGGACGAGGGACGCCACCCGCCCCCGGCGAGATTCGACCGATTCGCCCTCGTCTACGGCGATTTGGAGGAGAGAGGCGCGCACACTACCACCGTCCTGGCATTCGAGCCGTTCACACGGGCCTACGATCGTCACACGAAAGCACTGCCGGGGTGCCTCACAGCAGCGTAACTTAGCGTTTCAAGACACCCGCCGACAGCCACCTCCCGCTGGCAACGCCGCCCGCCACCCGACCTGTACCGACCGCCGAGGGGTCCCGTTCCGTGAGTCTGCATCCCACTCTCCAGCCCTACGCCGACGCCTGGACCCACTCCATCGACGCGATATCCGAGCTGGTGACCCCGCTCGCGGAGGGAGAGTGGAACCGGCGAACGCCGTGCCCGGGCTGGTCGGTGCGCGACGTGGTCTCGCATGTCATCGGGCTGGACAACGAGATGCTCGGCGACCCCCGCCCCATCCACACCCTCCCCCGCGACCTCTACCACGTCACCAACGAGCACCAGCGGTACATGGAGATGCAGGTCGACGTACGGCGTCACCACACGGCGCCGGAGATGACGTCGGAGCTCGAGTACACGATCATCCGTCGCAACCGGCAGCTGCGGAACGAGTCGCGGGACCCCGGCACGAAGGTGCGCGGCCATGTCAGCACCGAGGTCACGCTGGAAGAGTCCATGCGGAACCACGCGTTCAACGTGTGGGTGCACGAGCAGGATCTGCGCGCCGCCCTCGGCCGCCCCGGCAACCTCGACTCACCCGGCGCGCACATCGCCCGTGACGTGCTCCTCGCCGCGCTCCCCAAGATCGTCGCCGAGGACTCGGGCGCACCGCGCAGTTCGGCGGTCGTCTTCGACGTGCACGGTCCGATCGAGTTCCTCCGTACGATCCGCGTCGACATCCAGGGCCGCGGCAGCCTAGAGACGGCCCCCGCGCTCGGCCCCGCCGCGACCCTGATCCTCGACTGGGAGACGTACGTCCGGCTGGCCTGCGGACGGGTCGCCCTCGACACGGTGACGGACCGCGTCAAGGCGGACGGCGATCCGGAGCTGGCGGCTTCGATACTGCGGAACTTCACGGTCACGAAGTAGCCCGAAGCAACACGAAGCAGCACGCTCAAGTCAGCGGCTGGGCGCGGAAATTCGCTGTCGGTCGACGGTCGTCCGCGGTTAGCCTCCGCCGCATGTCTGACGTGACGTCCACCAGAACCGAAAACGCCGAGACCGCCGAGAACACGGAGGTCACCGAGCCCGGCGACGGGCCTCCCCGGCTCACCCGGCTCGCCTTCCACAGCCCGCTCTCCGAGGCGCGCGCCGACGGGATCGTACGGCGACTGGCCGGTGCGGGGCCGCGCACGGTGCTCGACCTCGGCTGCGGCTGGGGCGAGTTGATGCTCCGGGTCCTGGCCGCCGTACCGGAAGCGCGGGGTGTCGGGGTCGATGTGAACGCGCGGGATCTGGAGCGTGGGCGGCGCGATGCCGAGGCTCGGGGGCTCGCGGGGCGGGTCGAGTTCGCCGAGGAGTCGGCCGTGGGGACGGTGCGCGGGCCGGCCGATCTCGTGCTGTGTGTGGGCTCCAGCCATGTCCTCAGTACCGAGGAGCCTCCCCGGCACACCGCTGAAGCCCTGCGGGAGCTGCGGCGGCTCGTCGCCGACGGGGGACGCGTGCTGTTGGGTGAGGGGTTCTGGCAACGCCCGCCGACCCCGGCCGAGTTGGCCGGTATGTGGCCGGAGGCGCGTGCCGACGAGCACTACGACCTGGGGACGCTCGTCGACCTCGCGGTGGCGGCCGGGTTCCGGCCCGAGTGGGTCGAGACGGCGAACGCGGACGAGTGGGAGGAGTTCGAGGCGGGGTACCAGGCGGACGCGGAGGTGTGGCTGGCCGGGCACGGCGACCACCCCCTGGCCGCCGAGACCCGCGAGCGCCTCGACCGGCACCGGGCCCAATGGATGAGCTACCGGGGCGTGTTGGGGCTCGCCTACCTCACGCTCGTACCCGTCGTATCGGCCGTATCAGCGTAAGAAAGTCGTGTGAGAGCGGTGTGAGAAAGCGTGGGGCTACGCCGGCACGTGCACCGTCTCCACCCGGCTCGCCACGAGCCGTTCGCTCTCGCGGCGGGCCGCCCGGCGCCGTAGCCGGAGGATCTGGCTGACGCCGATCGCCTGGAGCAGGAAGATCACCGAGAAGGCGATCGAGTAGTTGTCGCCGGTCGCGTCGAGGAGCACGCCGACCAGGAACAGGGTCGTCATCGAGGCCACGAAACCACCCATGTTGGTGATTCCGGAGGCCGTGCCCTGACGTTCCGGCGGGTTGGCCGGGCGGGCGAAGTCGAAGCCGAGCATCGAGGCGGGCCCGCAGGAACCGAGCACCGCGCACAGCACGATCAGCAGCCACATCGGCGCGTGGTCGCCGGGGTAGAGGAGCGTGACGGCCCACACGAGGGCTGTCGCGCCGACCGTGCCGAGCGCCAGCGGCAGCCGCGCCGTGTGGTGCCGGGCGACGATCTGGCCGTAGACCAGGCCGACGAGCATGTTGGACAGGACGACGAGGGTGAGGAGTTCGCCGGCGGTGGCGCGGGACAGGCCCTGGGCCTGGACCAGGAACGGCAGGCCCCACAGGAGCAGGAACACCATCGCCGGGAACTGGGTGGTGAAGTGCACCCAGAGGCCGAGGCGGGTGCCCGGTTCGCGCCAGGAGGCCGCGATCTGGCGGCGGACGTAGGCGGCGCCCCGGTGCGGGAAGGGTTCCGGTTCGTGCCCGTCCGGGTGGTCCTTCAGGAACAGCAGAAGCAGGACGAGGACTACGACGCCTGCGAGCGCGCTGCCCGCGAAGGCGGCCGTCCAGCCGATGCCGTGCAGCAGACGGGCGATCACCAGGGTGGAGACGAGGTTTCCGGCCATTCCCGCGAGGCCCGCGAGCTGCGCGACCATCGGACCTCGCCGCGCCGGGAACCAGCGGGTGCCGAGCCGCAGCACGCTGATGAAGGTCATCGCGTCGCCGCAGCCGAGGAGCGCGCGGGACGCGAGGGCGGTGCCGTAGGAGGGGGAGAAGGCGAAGCCGAGCTGGCCGGCGGTGAAGAGAACCACCCCGATGGTCAGCACCTTCTTGGTGCCGAGGCTGTCGACGAGGAGGCCGACGGGTATCTGCATGCCCGCGTAGACCAGCAGTTGGAGGATCGAGAACGTCGACAGCGCCGAGGCGTTGACGTGGAACCGCTCGGCGGCGTCGAGGCCGGCGACACCGAGGGACGTACGGAAGATGACGGCGACGAAGTAGACGGAGACGCCGATGCCCCACACGGCGAGGGCGCGGCGGCCCCCGGGCGGATCACCGGGCAGGGACATCGCAGAAGCGGAACTCGAACTGCTACTGCTGCTCATCGGACCTCGCCCCGGGCCAGGTGGGAGAACCAGTCGACGTGCTGGTGCACGATCCCGGCGGCCGCCTCCGCGTCGCCGGTGCGCAGGGCGTCGAGGATCGCCGCGTGCTCGGTCAGCGTCTTGGCGATGCGGTCGGGGTGCGAGTGCATGATGGCGACGCCCATCCGCAGCTGCCGGTCGCGGAGTTGGTCGTAGAGGCGGGAGAGGATCTCGTTGCCGCCGCTGCGGACGATCTCGGCGTGGAAGCAGCGGTCGGTGACGGCGGCACCGGCGAGGTCGCCCGCGGCGGCCTGTTCCTTCTGCCGGTCGAGGAGTTCCTCGAGCCGCGCGATGAGGGTGGGCGAGGTCCGGTGGTCGCGCAGCAGCCGGGCCAGGTGCTCGGCGGTGGACCGCTTCACATCGAGCACGGCGGTGTATGTGACACTGATCGGCACGTGAGGCCCCTTGTTCGGAACTTTCCTTCGCAAGATC
>NZ_JBLTJC010000162.1:0-22726 GCF_048158785.1 Streptomyces colwelliae
CGGGCCGCGGTGCACCCTGGGACGGGAGACCGCGATCCAGGCCGTGACCTGGGACGGGGACGGCTGGCCGAGGCTGCGGCAGGGCGGCTGGCACCCGGCGGTCGAGGTGGACGTAGCGAGGAGTCCCCGGGTTTCCCCGCGGTCGCCTTCGCCGGTGTTCCGTACATCGTGCCGCGACCCGTCGCCGAACTCGGCCCGCTGCTCGACTGGTTGAGGGCGGGCCGGCCCGCCGGGGAGCGGCTCGACTTCGCCGTCGGGACGGCGTTGCCCGACGGGCGGCTCGACCTGTGCAAGCAGGAGCTGGGGGCGGAGGGCGCCGCGCTGGTCGCCGAGGCACTGGCCCAAGGGCCGTCTCCCGTACGGCACTTGCTGCTCGGCACGGACGGGCTCGGTGACGAGGGTGCCGAGGTCGTGGCCGGTGGGAGTGGTGAGGTCGAGACGCTCTATCTCGGCTGCAACGGGATCACGGCCGGTGGTGCCTGTCGGATCGCCGACCAGCTGCGTGCCTCGCCGCAGGTCGTCACCGGGGTGTGGCTCAAGCGCAACCCGCTGGGCAGCGGTGGCGGGCGGGCGGCGGCCGAACTCGTGGAGTCCGCGCGGTCGTTGCGCACGCTCGACCTCGTGCAGACCGGGCTCGACCCGGCCGGCGTGACCGTCCTCGCCGACGCGCTACTCGGCGCCGCCGGCAACGGGCGCCGTATCGAGCGCCTCTTCATCGGCGGCAACCCGCTCGGCGCGGCCGGCGCCGCACCCCTCGCCGCCGTCGTCGCGGCGGGCGCGATCGACGAACTCTACGTGTCCGCCGCCCAGTTGGGGGACCAGGGCGCCCTCCTCCTGGCCGACGCCCTGGAGCAGGCGCCGTACGGGCGGCTCACACGGCTGTCCGTCGCCAGCAACGGCATCGGCCCGCGGGTCGCGGCGCGGCTGGTGTCCGCCGCCACCGCGGCCGGGGTCGGTCTGCTGGACCTCGGGCGGGTGCGGGCGGCGGCCGTGCTCGGCGCGGCCGACAACCACGTCGATCTGACCGCCGCCGAGAGCATCGCCCAAGCCCTCGTGGCCGCCGAGCACCGCCTCACCCATCTCGTGCTGTCCCACACGGGGATGCGCAGCCGCGAGGCCCACCGTCTCCTCGACACGGCACCCCGCGCGATCTCCCCCACGCGCTTCGTCCTCGGCCAGGGAATCGCCGCCAGCATCAAACGCCGCCTGGAGTCCCTCACCGCCCACATCCCCGCGCCCCTGCTCGCCCCCGACGTGGCCGCCGTACGCAGCGTGCACCGCACCGCGCGGCCGGGGGAGGCCGAGCACGGGGTCAGCGACGCGCCAACCCAGTGAAGACGTCCGTCCAGAACCGCTGTTGCCGCTCCGACGCCCCCACCAGATAGGTCGCCCGGAGCTTCGCCGGCAGCAGGGCCACCATGCGGGCCACCACCGCGCGGTGCTTCTTCAGCTGGGACAACTCCGCGTTGGCGAGGATCTGGTGGACCACGTCGCTGTCGTCGCTGCCCTCGTCGGTGTGCTCGGCGGCACGGCGCAGCCGGGCCTCCCAGAGGTCCGCGTCACGGGCCAGTTCACGCAGGCCCGTGACCGGGCGGCCCTTGAAGCGGTCGATCAGGGCGGTGAGCGGCACGGGCGCGTACTCGCCGTCGCCGAGATAGACCGTCGCCATCTCCAGCGGCAGGCCGCGCCGGTGCAGCTTGATGAGCCGCTCCAGCGTGCGCTTGGTGATCCAGGCCCGGCCCTCGTCGTCGATGTCGTGCTTCCACCACTCCAGCACCGTCTCCGCGTCCGAGCCGTACCGCGCGAGCAGCCACTCGTTCGCCGGGATGTCCTCCGGATCCACCGTCAGGGAGGCCGTGAACCTCGTCGCCTGGGCGATGTTGTTGCGCGACACCAGCAGCTTGCGGCCCAGGTGGTACGGCGGGTTCTGGACGGCGATCTGTGCCCTCAGGTTCTCGATCCGGCGTCCCGCCAGCGACCACTCCTGGGTGATCTCCATCAGCTTGGCGAACGCGGCCTTGTCCTTGGGGCGGTTGTACTCGTCCCAGACGATCGCCTTGGGGCCGGGCCCGGTGAAGTTCGCGGCCAGCAGGTTGTCCAGGGTGCCGTCCGGCGACGGGATCGGCGCGCACAGGTCCTCGACGTTCGTCACCGGGAGCGAGAAGTACAGCGGCTCCCGGCCGAGGCCCGCGCGGACCGTCTCCCGGACCAGCTCCGTCTTGCCGCACCCGGGCGGCCCTTGCAGCAGCACCGTCCAGCGGTTGCGCAGCGCGGCCCGCACCACCTGCCGTACCGGGTCGGGGACCGTGGCCGGGTTGGGCACGCCCAGGGCCTCGGCGATGCGGTCCAGGATCTCCGCCGTGCGGTTCTGCCCGGGCCTGCCGTCCGGGCCCGGCTCGGCCAGCCGCAGCCGCTCGCCGTCGATCAGGGGCAGGCCCCAGCGGAGCGGGAAGCCCTCCTTCGCGTTGGCCAGGACGTGGTCCAGCGTGCGCGGGGACAGCAGTTCGCGCAGCGCGGGCGAGAGCGACGCCCAGACGCTGAACACCGGACGGAGGTCCCAGGGGCGGTACTTGGCGGCCAGATGACGGCGCCAGGACGTGTCGTTCGCCGTGATCCGCATCGTGACCATGCGGTCGAGCAGCGCGAGGTCGCCGCGCCGGGCCGAGGTCTCGGACAGCGACTCGTTGTCCGTGAGGAAGACACCGACGCAGCCGAGCGCCCGCAGATCGTGCTCGCCGAGCGTCCAGTTGCAGGCGATCTGCATCAGCTGCGACTGGATCGTGTCGCCCGCCTGGAGCGAGTCGTCGATGAGCAGCACGAACGGCGTGCCCGGCTTCAACTGGCTCATCACCAGCTGGCGCAGCACGAGTTCACCGGTGTGCGGGTCGCGCACCGGCGCGTTGATCAGCAGGTCGTCCGGGGTCAGATTCGCCGCCGGGACGTACACCAGCGCGGTGCCCGGGTGGGCGCGGCCGATGTGGGCGAAGAACGTCGCCGTCTTGCCGATGCCGTGCTCGCCGAAGACCTGCCCGGTCTGCCCGATGTCGATCATCGCGTCGATGAACGACTCCAGACGCGACGGCTCACGCCGACCGTGCCCGGCCTGCGGGGTCGTCGACTGCCCTGTCTCCGTGGTCATTTACGTCGATCCTGTCGTGACGCGATGGCAGTCCATCGCCGGGTTGTGCGTCTCGGGCCACTCGCTGCCGCCCTCGGTGATCAGCCAGATCCATTTGCCCGGCTCGGCGGGCGTGACCGGCGGCGCGTGCCCGTCGGTGAGCATCACGACCGCGTCCGGGGTGACGTCGAACCGCCGGCCGTTCACCTCGGTACGCCCCTCCACGTAGTCCGCGACCACCTGGAAACTCGTGCCGCCACCGCCGTAGACCCTCCCCCAGACTCCGTCCGGGGGGACCCCCATCTCGCTTCGCTCGCCCGGCCGGAACGGCATCACCACCGCGTCGAAGGACAGCCAGTGCGCCTCGACGCCGTCGATGCGGCCGACGAGTTCGGTGAGCCAGGTGATCACCTGGTGCGGCATCGAGCCCGAGGTGTCGTACGCGATGACCAGGACCTTGTCGCGGACCGGGCCGCGGCGCGCGAGCATCGGGTCCTGGCCGAGGGCCGCGAGCAGGGCGCCGCGCTTCTTCGGGTACACCAGGCGCTCGCCGTCGCGCAGTTTCGAGCCGAGGACGTCGACGAGCCAGCGCTGCCACCAGTGGACCGTACGCGTGCGTGCCGTCTCGCCGCGCAGGACGCCCGCGCCGAGGGTCCCCCAGATCCGGCCGGCCCGCGCGGAACCGTCCTCGGTGCGGCCCATCAGGTCGAGCAACTCCCGCTCCGCGCCCGTGTGTCCGCGCCGGGCCGCCAGCAGCGAGTTCAACAGCGCGGACGACGCCACCGCGTCCACCGTCTCCTGGTCGGCCGGTACCCGCCCGTCCACCAGGTGCACGCACAGATGCCGCTCCGGGACCGGAGGGTGCCGCATCCGCTTCAGCTCGCCGTAGACCTTCATGTCGGTCGCGACGAACTCCTCGTAGGGCACCGGCTCCAGGCCGTGCGCGGTGAGGTCGTCGCGGTACAGGCCGTGGATCTTGTGCGGGTCGATGCCTGTCGGCCGGCCGTCCAGCAGAGGCAGTCCGGTGCGGCCGAGGCGGACCAGGGCGACATGGTTGATGGAGACCTCGGCGGCCAACTCGAAGACCGGGTCGTCGCGCAGGTCGAGGTCGGCGAACAGATGGCGCTGCACCAGATGCCGTGCCTCGTGGAAGAGCACGAACTTCACGCCGTCCAGGCCGAGTCCGACGAAGAAGTCCGGGTTGAAGAGCAGCAGGCAGGAGCCGTCGCCGGAGGCGACCACGGCCGCCGTGTCCACCGCCGTGGTCGGGATCTGGTGATGGCACTTCGCGTACAGCCAGGACGCCACCGCCGACTCCGTCAGCCCGAAGTCCAGTAGCGCGGCCTCCTTCAGCCGCCGCGCCTCCGCGACCACCGCCGGGTCCGCCGGCCGGTACCGCTCCAGCGCCCTGCGGTCGGCCAGATCGACCACAGGGGTACGCCGACCCCGCTCCCCGTACGCCATGTCACGCCCCCCGCGCCGCAATTCCCCCAGTGCCTCATTGGTACCAGGCCGCACTGACAACGGGCCAAGGCATTACCCTCTGGTGCCAAGGGCGGGGTCGTAGCGCAGAGGCAGGCGCATTGGTCTCCAGAACCGGAACACGCTGGTTCGAATCCAGCCGCCCCGCCCCCCTCAAGCCCTCATGGCCCGGCTCAGGCGATCGCGCCCGCCGTCACCACCAGCTCCACCGCGTTCCCGTGGAACGTGTCGATGAGCTGTGCCAGCACCGCCCAGGCGTCCTCGCGGTCGGCCAGGTGCTCGCGCACGAGCGGGCGCAGGGCGTCCTCGGCCTCGGCCACGCGCGCGGGGAACGTCAGCCGGCCCGTGGAGAGCACCTTCAGGACGTGCGAGGCGGGGCCCCAGGCGGTCGCGTAGTCGGCGGGGCCGTCCAGGACGCCGGCCTGCTCGACCCGGTGGGTGAACTTGCGGTGCGTGCCGAAACGCGCGCGCAGCGCGGGCGGGCAGTCCGGGCGTATCGACAGCGCCCAGCGCGCGTAACCGGGCAGCGGGCGATCCTGGTCCGCCTCGGTGACCGCCTGCCAGTCGGAGCGCTCCAGGACCATCGACGCGGCCGTCCGCGCGGACTGCATGGACGTGCCCTCGCGCAGGGCGCCGACCAGGCCGAAGCGGGTGAAGTTCTCGGGGACCGGCGGTTCGTCCTCCTGCCGCACGCTCCTGGCGACGGTCAACGGCTCCACGCGCGCGTGGCCGAACGGCACACCCCGCGCGATGGCACGCCGCATCGCGTTGTCCGCGGAGACGTGCCGCCAGACCCACTGGTTCAGTTCCGGGTCGTCCTCCTCCAGAACCCACAACAGCACGGAGGACGGCACCGCCGTCCTCGTCCAGGACCAGAGCACAGTGTTGCGCCGGGCCTCGGGAGTCGCCTCACCCTCCGGCTCCGGGAGGCCGATCCGCCGCCGTATCCGCTCGGCGTCCGCGCTGTCGATCAGGTGCAGCAGGAAGCCGACCGCCGCCCCCGACGTGCTGTTGTCACGCATGGCCGCATGATGCCGCAGCGGGGGCGCGTCCCGCACCGGTAAATCGATCACCGGGTGCGTTCGTGGTCGGTCAGGCGCTCGCGCGGGCCGCCATGCGGGCCTTGCGGGTCGCCAGCTTCTCGTCGAACTTCGAGGCCTCGGAGTCCAGGCCGCCCATGTAGAGCCCGATCTCCTCCTGCGCCTGCTGGCCCTCGGGGCCGAGACCGTCGATCTCCATGACCTTCAGGAAGCGCAGCACGGGCTGGATGACGTCGTCGTGGTGGATGCGCATGTTGTAGACCTCGCCGATGGCCATCTGCGCGGCGAACCGCTCGAAGCCGGGCATCCCGTAACCGGGCATCCGGAAGTTGACGAGGACGTCGCGCACGGCCTGCATGGTGAGGTCGGGGGCGAGCTCGAACGCGGCCTTCAGGAGGTTGCGGTAGAAGACCATGTGGAGGTTCTCGTCGGTCGCGATACGGGCCAGCATGCGGTCGCAGACCGGGTCGCCCGACTGGTGGCCGGTGTTGCGGTGCGAGACGCGCGTGGCCAGTTCCTGGAAGGCGACGTACGCGACCGAGTGCAGCATCGAGTGCCGGTTGTCCGACTCGAAGCCCTCGCTCATGTGCTGCATGCGGAACGCTTCGAGCTTGTCCGGGTCGACCGCGCGGGAGGCGAGCAGGTAGTCCCGCATGACGATGCCGTGCCGGCCCTCCTCCGCCGTCCAGCGGTGCACCCAGGTGCCCCAGGCGCCGTCGCGGCCGAACAGGGAGGCGATCTCGTGGTGGTAGCTGGGGAGGTTGTCCTCCGTAAGGAGGTTCACGACGAGGGCGATGCGGCCGATCTCCGTGACCTTGGACTGCTCCTTGCCCCAGGCCTCGCCGTCCTCGAAGAAGCCGGGGAAGTTGCGGCCGTCGCTCCACGGGACGTACTCGTGCGGCATCCAGTCCTTGGTGACCTTCAGGTGCCGGTTGAGTTCCGTCTCGACGACTTCCTCGAGCGCGTACAGCAGCTTGGCGTCGGTCCAGACTGCGGGGCTGCCGAGGTTCGGGGAAGTGATCGTCACGGGGACTCCAGGGGGACGCGGTACAAAACTGAACAAACCGGCGAGCGGTGCCGGGACCTGATGCAACTTACGGAATCGTAGGCTACGAAACCGTAGGTTACGAGACCGTAGGTTAAGGACGCTGTAAAGATCGCTGTTCAGGCCGTATCGCCGGGGAATCCCGCGGAGCCCCAGGGCCGCAGGTCCCGGCGCCGAACGGGCGGTTCCGTCACCCGTTCAGGCGTACAGATCCCGGAGCCGGACCGAGAGGCACGTCACACATCCTTCGAGTTTCTCGAACTCGCTGATGTCCACCACGACCGGTTCGAGGCCGAGATCGCCGAGCAGGTCGGCCGTCTTGGGCGCGCTCGCCGCCATCAGCACCTTGTCGCCGCCGAGCAGCACCACATGCGCACCGGCCTCCTCGGGCACCGACAGGAAGCGCGGGAACAGCGAGGGCCGGTCCACCTTCGGGATGTGCCCGAGCACCGTCCCGTCGGGCAGCGCGGTGACCGCCGACTTCAGATGCAGCACCTTGCTCACGGGCACGGTGACCACCCGCGCCCCGAGCGGCTCGAACACGGCCCGCAGCTGCTGGACGCCGGCCGCGTTCGTCCGGCCGCCCCGGCCGACGTAGATCGTGTCGTCGACCTTGAGCACGTCACCGCCCTCCAGGGTGCCCGGCTCCCAGACCCAGTTCACCGAGCAGCCGAGCCGGGCCACCGCCTCCTCGACCCCGCCGGTCTCCTCGCGCCGGGACTCGGCGCCGGGCCGGGCGATCAGCGCCACGTTCTTGTACATGACGACGGCGTCCTCGACGAACACGGAGTCGGGGCAGTCGTCGGCCGGATCCACCTCGATCGTCTCCCAGCCGTGCACCCGCAGCGCGTGCGCGTACGCCTCCCACTGCTCGACGGCCTGCTCGACGTCGACCTTCTCCCGCTCGATGTGCGTGACCAGCCCTTCGGCCAGGCGCGGGCTGGGGCGGCGGACGAGGGCCTTCTTGCTGGGCACGAGCGGGACTCCGTATCGGCGGGATCGTTTCGGCGCCGTTGTCGGGGCACCGGTTGGCCATCATGCGTCACCTGTCCGTGCCGACAAAACCCCTCACGTGAGGCTGTGGCCCTCCTGAGATGCGCCCGGAGGGCCCGGACCGGGTTCCGCGCGGGCGCTATGCCGGGTGTTCCACCTCCTCCGGCGTGATCGTCCGCAGCTCCCCGTCGAGCAGCAGCCAGCGTGTGACGCCGATCGACTCCAGGAACGGCAGGTCGTGACTGGCCACGATCAACGCCCCTTCGTACGACTCCAGCGCCGAGGTGAGCTGCCGCACGCTCGCCATGTCGAGGTTGTTCGTCGGCTCGTCCAGCATCAGCAGCTGGGGGGCGGGCTCCGCCAGCATCAGCGCGGCCAGCGCCGCCCGGAAGCGTTCGCCGCCGGACAGGGTCGCCGCCTGCTGGTCGGCGCGGGCACCCCGGAACAGGAAGCGGGCCAGCCGCGCCCGGATCCGGTTGTTGGTGGCGTCCGGGGCGAACCGGGCCACGTTCTCGGCCACGGTCAGCTCACCGTCGAGCACGTCGAGCCGCTGCGGCAGGAAACGCAGCGGGACATGCACCGCCGCCTCGCCCGACACCGGCTCCAGCTCCCCGGCGATCGTCCGCAGCAGGGTCGTCTTGCCCGCGCCGTTGCGGCCGATCAGCGCGATCCGCTCCGGCCCGCGCAGATCGAGGCCGCCCACCCGCGCGCCGTACGCGAGTTCCAGGTCCATGAGGGTCAGGACCTGACGACCCGGCGGTACGGCCGTGTACGGCAGGTCGACGCGGATCTCGTCGTCGTCCCGTACGGCCTCCACCGCTTCGTCGAGCCGTTCCTTCGCGTCCGCGAGCCGCTCCTCGTGCAGGATGCGGTGCTTGCCCGCGGACTCCTGCGCGGCCCGCCTGCGCGCGCCCATGACGATCTTCGGCTCGCGCTTCTGCTCGAACATCTTCTGTCCGTACTTCTTGCGGCGGGCCAACTTGACCTGGGCGTCGGACAGTTCGCGTTTCTGTTTGCGGAGGTCCGCCTCGGCGACGCGCACCATCCGTGTCGCGGCGTCCTGTTCGGTGCTGAGGGCCTCCTCGTAGGCGGAGTAGTTGCCGCCGTACCAGGTGATCCCGCCGGAGCGCAGATCGGCGATCTGGTCGACCAGGTCGAGGAGTTCACGGTCGTGGCTGACCACGATCATCACTCCCGGCCAGGACGCGACGGCCGAGTACAGCCGCCTGCGGGCGTACAGGTCGAGGTTGTTGGTCGGTTCGTCGAGGAGCAGGACGTCCGGCCGTCCGAGCAGCAGCGCGGCCAGCCGCAGCAGAACCGACTCGCCGCCCGACACCTCGCCGATGGTGCGGTCCAAGTCGATGTGTCCCAGGCCGAGTTCACCGAGTGTGGCGAGAGCTCGCTCTTCTACGTCCCAGTCGTCGCCGAGTGTCTCGAAGTGCTCCTCGGCCGTGTCACCGGCCTCGATGGCGTGCAGGGCGGCACGTCGAGCGGCGATGCCGAGGGTCTCGTCGACGCGCAGGGCGGTGTCGAGCGTGACGTTCTGCGGGAGGTAGCCGACCTCGCCCGCGACCCGTACGGCACCGTCGGCCGGGGCGAGTTGACCGGCGATCAGCTTCAACAGGGTTGATTTTCCTGAGCCGTTGACACCGACGAGCCCGGTCCTTCCGGGTCCGAAGGCGGCGTCCAGGTCCTCGAAGACGGGGGTCCCGTCGGACCAGGCGAAGGAGAGGGACGTACAGGTGACGGAGGTATGCATGAGTGCCTCGCGGTTGCTTGACGCGGTCATGGGCGGACGCGTATCGAGACACCGCGAGGCGGGAGACCGGTCCCGGGGGCAGAGGAAAGGCCCTGTTCCGGAGGACGGCTCGGACGCCGAGGTCGTACACGACGGACACACCTCACGGGTGTGTGCGCGGTGTCTCACAACCTCAGACGAGCAACGTCCTTCTCCGATCGACGGCAACAGAAGCGAGGGCAACGCTACGAACGGCGTCATGGGGCTGTCAACGCATTAAACGGGAGCCCGCGACCCGCACGCCGATGTCGGATTCCTGCCAGCCAGGGGTCGCCCGTGGCTGCTTGAGTGGGCCGCATGACGAACCAGAACACCCTCCGTGACCGGGCTCTGGCCTTCCGCGCGCTGCATGTGCCGGGACGTCCGCTGATCCTCCCGAACGCCTGGGACGCCGCGAGCGCCCGCATCGTCGAGGACGCGGGCTCGTCCGCCGTGGCGACCACCAGCGCGGGCCTCGCCTGGGCCCTCGGCGTCGCGGACGGCGACCGGCTGGACCGGGAGCGGGCCCTGGAGGCGGTCGCCCGCATCACGGCGATCGTCGCCGTACCGGTGAGCGCGGACATCGAGAGCGGCTTCGCGAAGGACCCGGCGGGCGTCGCCGACACGGTCCGCGCGGTGCTCGCGGCGGGCGCGGTGGGGGTGAACATCGAGGACGCGCTCTACGGAGGTGAGGGCGTCCTGCGTCCGGTCGCCGAGCAGGCCGAGCGCATCGCCGCCGCCCGGGAGGCCGCCGACGCGGAGGGCGTGCCGCTGTTCGTCAACGCGCGCATCGACACGTATCTGCGGGGTGCCGGGGGAGTGGACGCGACGCTGGAGCGGGCCGCCGCGTTCCGTGCCGCGGGCGCCGACGGGATCTTCGTCCCCGGGGCCGTCGAACCGGGAACGGTCAAGGAACTCGCCGACGGGATCGACGCGCCGCTCAATGTGCTGGTCGGCCCCGGCGCACCGCCGGTCGCCGAACTGGCCGCGCTGGGCGTCGCGCGCGTGAGCGCCGGCTCCAGCGTCGCACTGGCCGCGTACGCCGTGGTCCGCCGTGCCGCGCGGGAGCTGCTGGACACGGGTACCTACGGCGCGCAGACGGGAGGGCTCGGCTACGGCGAGCTCAACTCCCTGCTGGCGCGGGGGAACTAGCTCAGCAGGCGTCCCGCATCAGCTCGGCGAGGTCGTGGTCCAGGTCGAGCTGGAGGTGTTCGAGACCGGCGGGCACCAGCTCGCCGGTGGCGTGCAGGAAGCGGCGAATCTCGGACGAGTGGACATGCACGACGGCGGTGCCCTCGGGGGCGTGGAACTCCAGGACGGTGCGGTCGAAGCCGTAGGGCCGCACCCGGACGTCGCCATGGCCCTCGGTGCCGTGCAGACCGGCGGCGAGGAGTTCCCGGGCGAAGGTCCAGCAGACCTCGACGCCCTCCAGGGTGGCCGGCGCCGGGAAGGTCATCCGGACGGCGAAGGGGTCCCGCCGGTCGTAGTGCAGGGTGGCGGGAATGCTCGGCATCCGCGGTGCGGCGGCGACGAGGCGGGCCTCTACGGGCTGCTCGATGACGATGGACAACGCCTTGCTCCCTTGTGTGACGGCGGTGCTGGCTGCGATGACGGCCGGACGGGCTCCTGAAAAGACTCCGTAGCGGACCCCCGGTCGGATGGGTCCGCACTTGAAGAGACGCTGGAACGGGCCTGTTCGTGCACACGAATTTCGAGTGACCTCCGTCACCGCTGCTCATATGCGCCCAAGGCGGGCGCGGGCATCTGGACGGCCCCCGGGGAGTGGGCTAGCTTCGCCCGCCATGAGGCGCATGGGGAAGACGCGACAAGCGGGACGTACGTACCGGAGCGTGGCCGTGGCGGTGGCGTGCGGGGCGGCGCTGGCCGTGCTGACCGCCGTACCGGCACAGGCACGGGACACGGCGCACTGGGCTCCGCACTGGCAGCTCAAGGACAGCGGGGCCGCCGACGTGCGGTTCCGGGGGCTGTCGGCCGTCAGCCGGAACACCGCATGGGTGGCCGGGACCGCGGGCACGGTGCTGCGCACCACCGACGGCGGGGCGAACTGGCGGAACGTCTCGCCGCCCGGCGCCGCCGACCTCCAGTTCCGCGACATCGAGGCGTTCGACGCGCGGCGCGCGGTGGTCCTGGCGATCGGCGAGGGGGAGGCGTCCCGCGTCTACCGCACCGACGACGCCGGGGCGACCTGGACGGAGTCCTTCCGCAACACCGACGCGAGCGCCTTCTACGACTGCATGACCTTCTTCGACAGCCGGCACGGCCTCGCGATGAGCGACCCGGTGGACGGGAAGTTCCGCATTCTGTCGACGGGCGACGGCGGCCGTTCCTGGAAGGTGCTGTCCAATGCCGGGATGCCGGCCGCGCTCGACGGCGAGGCGGGCTTCGCGGCGAGCGGCCAGTGTCTGGTGAGTTCCGGGCCGAGGGACGTCTGGCTGGCCACCGGCGGGGGCGCACGCGCGCGTGTCCTGCACTCCGCGGACCGGGGCCTCACCTGGACGGCGGCCGACACACCGATCCCGGTCGGTGACCCCGCGCGCGGGGTGTTCGCGCTCGCCTTCCGCGACCGTACGCACGGCCTCGCGGTGGGCGGCGACTACAACGCCGGCCAGCCTTCACCGCTGGCGGCGGCCGTCACGGGCGACGGCGGCCGCACCTGGCGCCCGGCCACGACCCCGCCGCCCGCCTACCGCTCCGGCGTCGCCTGGCTGCCCCACAGCCGTGCCACGGCCCTCGCGGTCGGCCCCACGGGCACGGACCTCACGACCGACGCCGGCCGCACCTGGACGACGGTGGACACCGGCTCGTACGACACGGTCGACTGCGCGGCGGACCTGGGCTGCTGGGCCGCGGGGGAGAAGGGACGCGTGGCACGGCTGGAGAACTGAGAAGGCCGGCCGGGATGTCGGGCGGGGGCGGGGCCACTACGGCCCCGCCGCTCTTTCGCGCTCCCAAGATCCCCGTACGCTCGGCACCACCATGACGACCGTACGCATTCCCGCGGGCTGGCCCGCGACCGAGGACCAGGCCCGCGCCGTCCAGGACGAGTTGCGGGAGCGGGTGGTGACCGACGAACCGGGGCCGCCGCCAAGAGCCGGGCACGTCACCGGAGTTGACGTCGCCTACGACGACGAGCGGGACGTGGTGGTGGCCGCGGCGGTCGTGCTGGACGCGGCGGACCTCACCGTCGTCGCCGAGGCCACGGCGGTCGGCCGGGTCTCCTTCCCGTACGTGCCCGGTCTGCTCGCCTTCCGTGAAATCCCCACGGTGCTGGCCGCGTTGGAGGACCTGCCCTGCCCGCCGGGCCTGGTCGTGTGTGACGGCTACGGCCTCGCCCACCCCCGCCGTTTCGGCCTCGCCAGCCACCTCGGCGTCCTCACCGGCCTGCCCACGATCGGCGTTGCCAAGAACCCCTTCACCTTCACCTATGACGACCCGGGCACCCCGCGCGGCTCCTCGTCGCCGCTCCGTGCGGACGCCGACGAGGTCGGCCGCGCCCTGCGGACCAGGGACGGAGTGAAGCCGGTGTTCGTCTCCGTGGGCCACCGGGTGACCCTGGACAACGCCTGCGCCCACACCCTCGCGTTGACCCCCGAGTTCCGCCTCCCGGAGACGACCCGCAGGGCGGACGCGCTGTGCCGGCGGGCGCTGCGCGAGGCGACGGCCTGAGCACCGGTACTGAGTACGTGGTCTGAGTACTTGTACGGATGTGGCGGCCCCCGCGTGATCGGCAGGCTGTCCCGTATGACAACGCACCGTTCCCCGAAGCCCGTTGCCCACCCGAGCCAGCCCGTCGAGCGTGCCGTGATGATCGCGCTCGTCCTGTCCGTGGCGGCGGGCCTCGCCTGGATCGGCGGAATGATCTACACGCTGTGGCCGTGAGGCCGGGGCCGCACCGGTGCGGGAAACACTCGAGCCCCACCCCGCAAGTAGCGGTGTGGGGCTCGGACTTGAGCGCCGGGCAGGCCTTGCACCTGCATTTCCCCGCAGGAAGCGGGGCGTCTTTCCTTGGACCACCGACGCGCGACCAGACCCCGGAATGTTCCGGCGACCGGCTCAAGATCCATCGTAGCCCATTCCGATGGGTGCCCTGAACTCCCTGATCAGTGCGGCCAGTTCATGGCCCGGCGCTCCGCGGCGGCATGCCACCAGCCGGGCGGGGAAGGGTCGACAACCCCGGCGGTGGGCTGATCCGGATGCAGTCCCAGACGCCGTAGCGCGTCGGCGCGGACCCGGACGTCGAACCAGCCGTGCCAGTGGCCGTCGGGCCCGATGCCGCAGGCGAGGTCCCAGCGCAACTCCTCCTGGGCGAAGGGCATCCAGTCGATGCCGTGCCCGCGCAGTCAAGCGCGCATGGCCGCCCACGGCGAGAGGCGGCCCGGCAGGTTCTCGTAGGCCGCGACGGTGATCCAGTCGGTGTTCGGCGTCTCCATGGCGTCCATCGTGACATGGGGGTCCGACACCGACACCGTCAGCGGCTCGCCGCCACCCGGAACGTGATGCCCGCACTCCGGAGCCGTTCGATGAGGGCGTCGCCCATCGCCGCCGCCGTCGTCACCTGGCCCGCTGTGGGCGGGAGTTCGTCGAGGGCGAGGGAGAGGGCCGATTCGGCGAACATCTTCGCCGTCTCGTCGTAGCCGGGGTCGCCGCCCGCGACCTCCGTGAAGACCCGGCGGCCGCCGCCCTCGCCGACGAACTTCACGGAGAACCAGCTCTTCGCGCGCTTCTCCGGGCTCGGTCCGTCGCCGGGCTTGAGGCGGTCGGACAACCAGCGGCGGGCGGGCGGGAGTTGGGCGACTGTGGCCAGCGCGCCGGCCGCCGTGACACCGCCGAGCGCCACGGGGAGGTGTCGTGCGGCCGCGTAGTGGCGGTAGCGGAAGTCGGGGCCGTAGCGCTCCAGGGCCTTCGCGGATCGTTCAACGACCTGCGGGTCGATGGTCGGCAGCGGCACCGCCCAGGAGCCGATCTCCCCGGCGAACCTCGGTGCCCCCATGGGCGCACCGGCCCGGCGGCCCACCAGCCGTGGTTCGTGACGTCGCCGCTCCCTGGCGGCGGCCAACACCTGCCTGCCGCGCCCGAGTTGGGTCAGCGCCGTGGCGAACGTACCCCCGGAGAACATCGCGTCGACGGTCACGAAGCCGTCCACCGTCAGGGGCACCCCCTCCGGCAGTTGCAGGACCGTGAAGTACGCCCCCAGGTCGTGCGGGATCGAGTCGAAGCCGGCGGAGTGCACCAGCCGTGCGCCAGTCTCACGCGCGCGTGCGTCGTGGCGGACGTACGTCAGGTCGACGAACTCCGGCTCGCCGCTGAGGTCCAGATAGTCGGTGCCGGCGTCCGCGCAGGCCGCGACGAGGGCCTCGCCGTAGGTGACGTAGGGGCCGACCGTCGTGGCCACCACGCGCGCGTGCCCGGCGAGTTCGCGCAGGGAGGCCGGGTCGGAGACGTCGGCCCGGAGTACGCCGACCGACGTGCCGCCGGGGAGCCGTTCGCGCAGCCGCTTCAGTTTCAGCTCGTCGCGGCCGGCGATCGCCCAGCGCAGGCCCTCGGGTGCGTGCGCGGCGAGGTACTCCGCGGTGAGCGCGCCGACGAAGCCCGTGGCTCCGAAGAGCACGATGTCGTAGGGACGATCCGTCCTGTTCAGCCTGCTCATGACACTCCTGGGTCCCGCAGCCCGCGCCGCTGTCGGTGGCTGAGGCTAGCGTGAAGAGTGCGGTGCCCGACGACGAGCCCGGAGGTATCAGGTGGCCGTGCCCACGAACGCCCTGAAGAAGCGGGCGAAAGTACGCGAGTTCGCCCTCGGGCTGCCGGGTGTCGTCGAGGCCGCGCGGCGGAGCCGCATATCGATACTGCCCCTGGGGTGAGAGCGTCGCGAAGGTCAACAGGAAGGTGTTCGTCTTCCTCGGGGTCGACGACGGCAGCTATCCGCTCGCCATGACGGTCAAGCTCACGGACGAGGCGGCCCATGCCCACGCGCTCACCTCGCCCGGCGCCGAGCCGGCCGGCTACGGCCTCGGCAAGGCCGGCTGGGTGCGCGTCCCGCTCGCCGGGCAGGGCGCCCCGGCCGCCGAGCTGCTGTGCGACTGGGTGGAGGAGAGCTACCGCACGATCGCCCCGAAGCGCCTGACGGCCGAGCTGGATGCGCAGGGCCGGCGCTAGCCGTGGCCAACGGCGGGTAGCTTGGCTAAGCGCTTGCTCGCCCAGGCCTTGTGTCGAGTGGAACACGTTCTTATCATCACTGGTGTTACATCAGTTGTGTCACAGCTGGGGGCTGGATGACAGCGGCAACGACGCCCGGGCACGGCCCGCTCTCCGGCGTGCGCGTGGTCGAGCTGGCCGGCATCGGCCCCGGCCCCTTCGCGGCCATGCTCCTCGCCGACCTGGGCGCCGACGTCGTCCGCGTCGACCGGCCCGGCGGCTCCGCACTCGGGGTCAGCCCGGAGTACGACATCACCAACCGCAACAAGCGCTCGGTGCTCGTCGACCTGAAGGCGCCGGACGGCCCCGCGCGCGTGCTCGACCTGGTCGGACGCGCCGACATCCTGATCGAGGGCAACCGCCCCGGCGTCACCGAGCGCCTCGGCGTGGGCCCCGAGCCCTGCCACGCCCGCAACCCCCGGCTCGTCTACGGCCGCATGACCGGCTGGGGCCAGGACGGCCCCCTCGCGCAGCGCGCCGGGCACGACATCGCGTACATCGCGCTCACCGGCACCCTCGGCATGATCGGCAGCCCCGGGGAGCCCCCGCCCGCCCCCGCCAACCTGCTCGGCGACTACGCGGGCGGCTCGCTCTACCTCGTCGTCGGCGTCCTCGCGGCCCTGCACCACGCGCGCGTGACCGGCACCGGCCAGGTCGTCGACGCGGCCATCGTCGACGGCACCGCCCACCTCTCCGCGATGATCCACGGCATGCTCGCCGCCGGCGGCTGGCAGGACCGGCGCGCCGCCAACCTCCTCGACGGCGGCTGCCCGTACTACGGCACGTACGAGACCGCAGACGGCAAGCACATGGCGGTAGGGGCCCTGGAGCCGCAGTTCTACGACGAGTTCGTGGACCTGCTCGGCCTCGCGGACTTCGCCGACGCCCGCCGGGACTGGACGCGTTGGGGCGAGCTGCGCGAGGCGGTCGCGGCCCGCTTCCGGAGCCGTACGAGAGACGAGTGGACCGCCGTCTTCGCGGGCACGGACGCGTGCGTGGCGCCCGTGCTGTCGCTGCGCGAGGCCCCGCACCATCCGCACCTCGCCGCGCGCGGCACCTTCACGGAGCACGGCGGGATCACCCAGCCCGCCCCCGCACCCCGGTTCTCCGCGACGCCCACCTCGGTGCGCGGCGGACCCGCCCGGCCCGGCGCGGACACTTCCGACGTGGCCCGGGACTGGGACGTCCCCGGACTTCTCGGCGCTGTTGACGACCCTCAGCGAGGAAACCCCTCGGCGAGTCTTTGAACACCCTCATCGAAAGGCTTGGCAGTGAGCACCGAAGCGTATGTCTACGACGCGATCCGCACCCCGCGCGGGCGCGGCAAGGCGAATGGATCCCTGCACGGCACGAAGCCCATCGACCTGGTCGTCGGACTCATCCACGAGCTCCGTGACCGCTTCCCGGACCTGGACCCGGCCGCGATCGACGACATCGTGCTCGGCGTCGTCGGCCCGGTCGGCGACCAGGGCTCCGACATCGCCCGCATCGCCGCCGTGGCCGCCGGACTGCCGGACACGGTGGCCGGAGTGCAGGAGAACCGCTTCTGTGCCTCGGGCCTCGAAGCGGTCAACATGGCCGCCGCCAAGGTGCGTTCGGGCTGGGAGGACCTCGTTCTCGCCGGTGGTGTCGAGTCGATGTCCCGGGTGCCGATGGCCTCGGACGGCGGCGCCTGGTTCAACGACCCGATGACGAACCTCGCCGTCAACTTCGTGCCCCAGGGCATCAGCGCCGACCTGATCGCCACGATCGAGGGATTCTCGCGGCGCGACGTGGACGAGTACGCGGCGCTCTCCCAGGAGCGGGCGGCCACCGCCTGGAAGGAGGGCCGCTTCGAGCGGTCCGTGGTGCCGGTGAAGGACCGCAGCGGTCTTGTCGTCCTCGACCACGACGAGCACCTGCGCCCCGGCACCACCGCCGACTCCCTCGCCAGGCTGAAGCCGTCCTTCGCGGACATCGGCGAACTCGGCGGCTTCGACGCCGTGGCCCTCCAGAAGTACCACTGGGTCGAGAAGATCGACCACGTCCACCACGCGGGCAACTCCTCCGGCATCGTCGACGGCGCCTCCCTCGTCGCCATCGGCTCGAAGGAGGTCGGCGAGCGCTACGGCCTCACCCCGCGCGCGCGGATCGTCTCCGCCGCCGTCTCCGGCTCCGAGCCGACCATCATGCTCACCGGACCCGCGCCCGCCACCCGCAAGGCCCTCGCCAGGGCCGGGCTGACCATCGACGACATCGACCTCGTCGAGATCAACGAGGCCTTCGCCGCGGTCGTCCTGCGCTTCGTGCGCGACATGGGCCTGTCCCTGGACAAGGTCAACGTCAACGGCGGCGCCATCGCGCTCGGCCACCCGCTCGGCGCGACCGGCGCGATCATCCTCGGCACGCTCGTCGACGAACTGGAGCGCCAGGACAAGCGCTACGGCCTCGCCACGCTGTGCGTCGGCGGCGGCATGGGCATCGCGACGATCGTCGAGCGCATCTGACGACCCCAGCGGCCACCGGAGCCATTCCGGGGCCACCTGCGGCTTCCGAGGCCATCAGAGACTTCTACGGAGAACCCCTCATGACCGAGAGCACCACCATCCGCTGGGAACAGGACGACACCGGGATCGTCACCCTCGTCCTCGACGACCCCGACCAGTCCGCGAACACCATGAACGCGGCCTTCCGCGACTCCCTCACCGTGATCGCCGACCGCCTGGAGGCCGAGCGGGACTCCATCCGCGGCATCATCGTCACCTCCGCCAAGAAGACCTTCTTCGCCGGCGGCGACCTGCGCGACCTCATCCGCGTCACCCCGGACACCGCCCAGGAGTTCTTCGACGGCGGCCTCGCCATCAAGCGGAACCTGCGCCGCATCGAGACCCTCGGCAAGCCGGTCGTCGCCGCGATCAACGGCGCGGCCCTGGGCGGCGGTTACGAGATCGCCCTCGCCTGCCACCACCGGGTCGCCCTCGACGCGCCCGGCTCGAAGATCGGCTGCCCCGAGGTCACCCTCGGCCTGCTCCCCGGCGGCGGCGGAGTCGTCCGTACGGTACGGCTGCTGGGCATCACCGACGCCCTGCTGAAGGTGCTGCTCCAGGGCACCCAGTACAGCCCGCGCCGCGCCCAGGAGAACGGCCTCGTCCACGAAGTGGCCACCACCCCGGACGAGTTGATCGCCAAGGCCCGCGCCTTCATCGACGCCAACCCGCAGTCGCAGCAGCCCTGGGACAAGCCCGGCTACCGCATCCCGGGCGGCACCCCGGCCAACCCCAAGTTCGCGGCCAACCTGCCCGCCTTCCCGGCCTCCCTGCGCAAGCAGACCAACGGCGCGCCCTACCCGGCGCCGCGCAACATCCTCGCCGCCGCCGTCGAGGGCGCCCAGGTGGACTTCGAGACCGCCCAGGTCATCGAGACCCGCTACTTCGTCGAGCTGGCGGTCGGCCAGACCTCGAAGAACATGATCCAGGCGTTCTTCTTCGACCTCCAGGCCGTCAACTCCGGTGCCAACCGCCCCCAGGGCATCGCCTCGCGCCCCGTCCGCAAGGTCGCCGTCCTCGGCGCCGGGATGATGGGCGCCGGCATCGCCTACTCGTGCGCCCGCGCGGGCATCGACGTCGTCCTCAAGGACGTCACGCCGGAGGCGGCGGCCAAGGGCAAGGCCTACTCCGAGAAGCTCTGCGCCAAGGCCGTCTCCCGCGGTCGTACGACACAGGAGAAGGCGGACGCGCTGCTCGCCCGCATCACCCCCGCCGCCGACCCGCAGCAACTCGCGGGCTGCGACGCGGTGATCGAGGCCGTCTTCGAGGACACCTCGCTCAAGCACAAGGTGTTCCAGGAGATCCAGCACATCGTCGAGCCCGACGCGCTGCTCTGCTCCAACACCTCCACCCTGCCCATCACCGCCCTCGCCGAAGGCGTGGAGCGACAGGCCGACTTCATCGGGCTGCACTTCTTCTCGCCGGTCGACAAGATGCCCCTCGTCGAGATCATCAAGGGCGAGCGCACCGGCGACGAGGCCCTCGCGCGCGCCTTCGACCTGGTCCGGCAGATCAAGAAGACCCCGATCGTCGTCAACGACTCGCGCGGCTTCTTCACCTCACGGGTGATCGGGCACTTCATCAACGAGGGTGTCGCGATGGTCGGCGAGGGCATCGAGCCCGCGTCGATCGAGCAGGCCGCCGCACAGGCCGGCTACCCGGCCAAGGTCCTTTCCCTGATGGACGAGTTGACGCTCACGCTCCCGCGCAAGATCCGCAACGAGTCCAAGCGAGCAGTGGAGGAGGCGGGCGGCACCTGGCCCGGCCACCCCGCCGAAGCCGTCATCGACCGCATGGTCGACGAGTTCGGCCGCACCGGCCGCAGCGGCGGCGCGGGCTTCTACGAGTACGGCGAGGACGGCAAGCGCGCCGGTCTGTGGCCGGGCCTGCGCGAGCACTTCACCCGCGAGGGCGCCGAGATCCCCTTCGAAGACATGCAGGAACGCATGCTCTTCTCCGAGGCCCTCGATACCGTCAAGCTCTTGGAGGAAGGCGTGTTGACGTCCGTGGCGGACGCCAACATCGGGTCCATCTTCGGGATCGGCTTCCCCGGTTGGACCGGCGGCGTTCTCCAGTACATCAACGGCTACGACGGCTACGCCGGGGAGGAAGCCGGCCTGCCCGGCTTCGTGGCACGCGCGCGTGCACTCGCCGAGCGCTACGGGGAGCGGTTCACGCCGCCCGCGCTGCTCGTCGAGAAGGCGGAGAAGGGGGAGCGCTTCAGCGACGCGCGCTGACGTATCGCTGAGCGACACGCTGCCCTTGCCCTCGGAGGACGGGACCCGGACGCTGACCTGCGAACCGGTCACCGGTCCCGTCCCCGAGGAGCCCCCCATGGGTCACCGTCCCGCCCTCGCCTTCCTCGACATCCTGCGCGGCGAGGGCGTGGACCGGATCTTCGGCAACCCCGGCACCACCGAACTCCCTTTCCTCGCCGCCCTGTCGGAGACCGAGAACGCCCCCGAGTACGTCCTCGGCGTCCACGAGGGCGCCGTCGTCTCCATGGCCGACGGCTACGCGCGCGGCACCGGCCGCCCGGCGTTCGTCAGCCTGCAC
This sequence comes from Streptomyces colwelliae, assembly GCF_048158785.1. NCBI lineage: Bacteria > Bacillati > Actinomycetota > Actinomycetes > Kitasatosporales > Streptomycetaceae > Streptomyces > Streptomyces colwelliae. Next base: position 20,750 of record NZ_JBLTJC010000162.1, read on the forward strand.
ATCGCCGCCGGACTCGCCAACGGCCTCATCGGCCTTCTCAACGCCCGCCGTTCGCGCACCCCGCTCGTCGTCACGGCCGGCCAGCAGGACCGCCGCCACCTCCAGCAGGACCCCATGCTCTCCGGCGACCTGCTCGGCCTCGCGGCGCCCGCCGTGAAGGCGACGTACGACATCCAGCACGCCCGCGACCTGCCCCTCGCCCTGCGCCGCGCCTTCGCCCAGGCCCAACGGCCGCCCGCCGGGCCGGTGTTCCTGTCCCTCCCCATGGACCTGCTCGCCGAGGACACCGAGGTGGAGGTCCCCGCCCGCACCGCACCGCCCAGGCCCGGCCCCGCCGCCGGACTCGACCGGGCGGCCGTACTGCTCGGCGCCGCCGCCCGCCCCGCGATCGTCGCCGGGGACGGAGTGGGCCGCGAGGACGCGGTGGCCGCGCTCGTGCGCACGGCGGAGGCCTGCGGCGCGACCGTCCACCACCAGCCGATGGCCGACTGCCTCAACTTCCCTGCCACACACCCCCTTTACGCGGGGATGCTGCCACCGCGCCACGACGCGATCCGGGCCGCCCTCGCCTCGTACGACACCGTCCTGATCGTCGGTGCCCACGCCTTCACGCCCCACCACTACAGCCCCGGGCCCGCCCTGCCGCCCGGCATCACCGTCGTCCAACTCGACGCGGACGCCGATGAGATCGGCCGCAACTTCCCCGCCGACGCCGGGCTCGTCGGCGCGCTCGCCCCCTCGCTCCACCGGCTCGCCGAGCTGCTGCGCGAGCAGGTGCCCGACCACACGGCCAAGGCCCGCACCCTGCGCGCCGGCGAACGGCACACCGCCGAACGCGACCGCGCCGACTCCGCCGCCCGCGCCGCCTACTCGGCGGCACCGCTCGCCCCCTGGGCCGCCGCCCACGCCGTCGCACGCGGCCTGCCGGCAGACGCCGTGGTCGTCGAAGAGGCCATCACCGTCGGCCTGTTGCTCCGTCGGCTGCTACGGCTCGACCGCCCCGGCAGCTACACCCACGCCGTCGGCGGCGGCCTCGGCTGGGGCATCGGCGCCGCCGTCGGCCGCTCGCTCGCCGAGCCCGGGCGGCCCGTGGTCTCGGTCCTCGGCGACGGCTGCGCGCTGTTCGGACTCCAGGGGCTGTGGAGCGCCGCACGGCAGCAGGTGCCGGTGCTGTTCGTCGTGATGGGCAACGGCAGCTACCGCACACTCCAGGACACGTACGGGGCGATGGGCGGCCGGGGAGTCTGCCCCGGCACCGAACTGGGCGCCCTGGACTTCACCCAGGCCGCACGCTTCTTCGGCGTCGACGCGATACGGGCCGACAGCGCGGATCATCTGCGTGAACTGGTCGCCGGGGCCGACGAGTTGACCCGGCCGATGCTCGTGGACGTACCGCTTCGCAACTCGTAGACGTACCGCTTCGATTGCGGTCGCGACTCACCCGTACCCACACCTTGTCACCCGCGCGAGACAGCGACCACCATCGGTCCATGACGGACGGGCCGCTGCCGAAGTCGGTGCTCGCACGCGGGGTGTTGCTGCTCCGTGCCTGCGGCGACGCCGGGACCGCGCTCTCCCTCGCCGAACTCGCCCTGCGCACCGGGCTGCCCAAGCCGACGGCATACCGGCTGATCGGCGAACTGGTCCGGCTCGGCCTGGTGGACCGCACCCCGGAAGGCAGCTACCGCATCGGGCTCGCCCTCTTCGTCCTCGGTCAATCGTCGCCGTCCGTACGGGAGTTGCGGGACGTGGCACTGCCCTACCTGGGCGACCTGCACGAGGCGACCCACGAGAACGTCCACCTGGCCGTCCCGGACGGCACCGACACCCTGTTCCTGGAGAAGATCACCGGCCGCCGCGCCACCCCGATCGTCTCCCGCACCGGCGGCCGACTCCCGGCCCACTGCACCGCCACCGGCAAGGTCTTCCTCGCCCAGGACCCGCGCCCGCCCCACCGCACCCTGCCCCGCCTCACCC
>NZ_JBLTJC010000163.1:0-22711 GCF_048158785.1 Streptomyces colwelliae
GCGTGGAGGTGCGAGCGATTGCGCTGCGTCGGCCACAACAGCGTGCGGCGGCCGGGGCGTTGGCGGAACCGGGGCAGGGACCCGAGGCGTGAGGGGCGGCTGAGCCTGCTCCCGACCGCGTCACGTGACCGCGGGGCCGAGTCCGATCGCGCGAGGTGGCTGGGCGTGGGTCGGTCTGGTTGAGCCGGGCGGGTGTGGGTGCGGGTACGTCACGGCTGGCCGCGCCCTAGAAGACGTGGGCCGACCCGAGTTTTCAAGGGGCGCGGGGCTGTGTCGATATGCGGCTCCGCCGCGTGGGCGCGACCAGCCCCCACCGGGCCGCACTCTGCATACAACCCTCCTGTCCGAGACCTGGACCAACGTGCACAGGGCAACCCGGTTCGCGTAGATTGCCAGCCGGATCTACCCGAGGGGACGTCGCACGTGGCAGGGGCAAGGCAGGCCGTGACCGAGGCCCGCAGGATCGTCGTCAAGGTGGGTTCCTCCTCGCTGACCACCGCGGCCGGCGGCCTGGACGCCGACCGGGTCGACGCGCTCGTCGACGTCCTCGCCAAGAGCCGCAGCGGGGGAGAGAAAGAGGTCGTCCTCGTCTCCTCCGGTGCCATCGCCGCCGGACTGGCCCCGCTCGGACTGCGCCGCCGCCCCAAGGACCTGGCCCGTCAGCAGGCCGCCGCGAGCGTCGGCCAGGGCCTCCTGGTAGCGCGCTACACCGCCTCGTTCGCCCGTTACGGCATCCGCGTCGGCCAGGTCCTGCTCACCTCCGACGACATGAGCCGCCGCTCCCACCACCGCAACGCCTCCCGCACCCTCGACAAACTCCTCGCCATGGGCGCCCTCCCGATCGTCAACGAGAACGACACCGTCGCCACGGACGAGATCCGCTTCGGCGACAACGACCGGCTCGCCGCCCTCGTCGCCCACCTCGTCCACGCCGACCTGCTGGTCCTGCTCTCCGACATCGACGGCGTCTACGACGGCGACCCCAGCAAGCCGGGCACCTCGCGGATAGCGGAAGTACGCGGGCCCGCCGACCTCGCGCACGTCGAGATCGGCAGCGCGGGCAAGGCCGGCGTCGGTACCGGCGGCATGGTGACCAAGGTGGAGGCGGCCCGGATCGCCGCCGCCGCCGGCATCCCCGTCGTGCTGACCAGCGCGGTCCACGCGACCGACGCGCTGGGCGGCGGCGACACCGGAACCTACTTCCACGCCACCGGAAAGCGTTCCGCGGATCGGCTGCTCTGGCTCCAGCACGCGTCCACCCCCCAGGGCTCGCTGACGCTCGACGACGGTGCCGTACGCGCGGTCGTACAGCGCCGGATGTCGCTGCTGCCGGCCGGAATCGCCGCCGTCGAGGGCGAGTTCAGCGCGGGCGACCCCGTCGAACTCCGCGACGGCGCCGGGCACGCGGTCGCCCGGGGTCTCGTCAACTTCGACGCCAAGGAGATCCCCCAGCTGATCGGCCGCTCCACCAGGGAACTGGCGCGGGAGCTGGGACCGTCGTACGAGAGGGAAGTCGTCCACAGGGACGACCTGGTGATCCTGCACCCGTAGACCCGGCGAGGCGCCCGGTCGAAAATCGCGGGAACGCCGATCGCGGGCGACAGCCGTGAGGTGGACCTTCCGTAAAAGCGCCACGCGGACGCCTTGGGCCTGCTCAACTTTGCTCAGGGACACATCCGCGCGAGCACTGAAGCTCGCCCCTTGCGTAAGGAGGCCGTCGTGAGACGAGTGCGCCCTGGGGCGGCGGCGTCCCGCGGTGGTGCCACCTCCCGCGCGCCCGGCGAGGAGCGCACGCTGACGAGCGTCGCGGCCGGCGCCCGGTACGAGGGCGAGGAACCCAAGGATCTGCCCCGGCTGTGGCATGTCACCCTCAGCGTCTCCGGCGGCGAGGCCCCGCTGAAGGAGGTGCGGCGCGGTCTGGAACAGCTCGCCCACGACCACCCCTTTCTGCTGACCAGCCGTTACGCCAACGACCACGCGGAGATCCGCTACTGGGAAGAGGCCCGCGACCTGCACGACGCGGCCGCCGTGGCGCTGCGCCTGTGGGGCGAGCACCGTCAGACCGCCAAGCTGCCGCCGTGGGAGATCGTCGGCCTGGAGGTCATCGACCGCGAGACCTACCACCAGCGCATCTCCGAGGGGTACGGCCCGCTGCCCGCGACCCCGGTGGGCGTACATCCGTTCTAAGACCCTCAGGGTCTGTTGTGAGCCGTCCTCGGCGCCTTCCGTGCTTGTCTCGCGCTTTGGGATAGCCGGTGGACGCCTTCGCGGGGCGCACTACCCTTCCCTCATGACCACGCTCTCGCCGTACGACTCCCTGTCCCCGGTCACGCAGGCCGCGTACCGCGCCAAGTCCGCCGCCGCCGACCTCGCGCCGCTGCCGCGCGCCGAGAAGGACGACGCGCTGCTCGCCATCGCGGACGCGCTGGAGGTCCGTACGAGCGAGATCGTCGAGGCCAACGCCAAGGACATCGCCAAGGCCCGCGCCGCCGGCACCAGCGAGACGGTCATCGACCGGCTGACGCTGACGCCCGAGCGCGTACGGGCCATCGCCTCGGACGTACGGGACGTCGTCGCGCTGCCCGACCCGGTCGGCGAGGTCGTCCGCGGCTCGACCCTCCCGAACGGCATCGACCTGCGCCAGGTCCGCGTCCCCCTCGGCGTCGTCGGCATCATCTACGAGGCCCGCCCGAACGTCACCGTCGACGCCGCCGCCCTCTGCCTCAAGTCCGGCAACGCGGTCCTCCTGCGCGGCTCGGCCTCCGCCTACGAGTCGAACACCGCCCTCGTGCGCGTCATCCGCGACGCGGTTGGCGGCGCCGGACTCCCCGCCGACGCCGTGCAGTTGGTACCCGGCGAGAACCGCGAGAGCGTGCGTGAGCTGATGCGTGCCCGGGGTCTCGTCGACGTGCTCATCCCGCGCGGCGGCGCCTCCCTGATCCAGACCGTCGTCAACGAGTCGACCGTCCCCGTGATCGAGACCGGCGTCGGCAACTGCCACGTCTACGTCGACGCCGACGCCGACCTCGACATGGCGATCGACATCCTGATCAACTCCAAGGCCCAGCGGCCCAGCGTCTGCAACGCGGCCGAGACCCTCCTCGTCCACCAGGACATCGCCCCCGAGTTCCTGCCGCGCGCCCTGGACGCCCTCGCCGAGGCCGGCGTCACCGTGCACGCCGACGAACGCGTCCTCGCCTACGCCAAGGACTCCGAGGCCACCGTCGTCGAGGCCACCCTGGAGGACTGGGACACCGAGTACCTCTCCTACGACATCGCCGCCGCCGTCGTCGACTCGCTCGACAAGGCCGTCCAGCACATCCGGCTGTGGAGCTCCGGCCACACCGAGGCGATCGTCACCAGCTCCCAGCAGGCCGCCCGCCGCTTCACCCAGCTGGTCGACTCCACCACCGTCGCCGTCAACGCCTCCACGCGCTTCACGGACGGCAGCCAGTTCGGCTTCGGCGCCGAGATCGGTATCTCCACCCAGAAGCTGCACGCACGGGGCCCGATGGGCCTGCCGGAACTGACGAGCACCAAGTACATCGTCACGGGCGACGGGCACATCCGGCGCTGAGGCCCCGCCGTCCGGCATATGCGGATGGCATAGCGCCTCGTCGGGGGAGAGACGTCTCACACAACGGATGAATTTCCCTACCGCCTGCCCAAATTGACCCCCCAGGTCTACTCTGGAGAGGTGCCGGAGGACGTGGGGGGCAGGCCGTTTCCTGACGGCTGGGAGCCCGACGACGACCACGACCGCGGAATGTCGGACGAAGAGTTCGCATCCGTGGTCTTCGACGAGGCCTTCATACGGGCGGCCGTAGTACACGAGCCGACCGCCGTCGAGCGCCTCCTGGCCGCCGCGCAGGCGAGAGCCGAGGCCTCCGAGGCCGAAGCCCGCCGCGCGCAGCACGGCAGACGCGCGCGAGGCGACGACGATCCGTTCGAGGACGCCTACGGACGCGAATTCGGCCATGATCCGGAACTCGACGACCTGGACGACCCCGATGTCGTCGAGGGCCGCTACGGCGCCCCGGGGACCTACGGCAAACAGGTCCGCTGGCACCGTCCCGTCGCCTGGCTGCTCGCCCTGGTGATGGGCATCGGCATGGTCGCCCTGGCTTTCTCTGCGGTCTACCGCGGCGCCTCCTCGGGCGGCAGGGACCGCGTCCCGCCCCCGGCCTCCACCGGCGTGGAACAGGGCACGGCGGCGGCACCCTCCGCTTCCGCCGACAACTCCCAGCCACCGCTGTCCGCGGTCCCGCGCACGCCCTGAGCGAGCTGTGAGCGCCCCGGTGAGAACCTGTCAGAACTTGTCGTGTACCAGGGCGTTTACCTGAGGCTCCAGAGACCTACTCTGAAAGTATGGGCGGTCCAGGAGACCCACCTGAGGGCACGCCCGAGGGCGCTCCCGGTGGTGGTGAGGACGAGTATCGATCCGTCGTCTTCGACGAGTCGTTCGTCCGCGCTGCCCGCCTCCAGGAGTTCTCCGCGCACGAGCGCCTGGCCGACCACGCCCCCGCCGTCCGCCGCCGCCCGGCCCTGCGCCGCGGTCTCTCCCGCCAGGCCCTGATCCTGGTCATGCTGATCGCCGTCGCCTTCGGCACCGCGATCTACATGGGCGTACGGCACCCCTACACGACCCCCACGGCCCAGCAGCCCGTCGAGCCCCTGCGGATGACCGTCATCCCGCTGTCCCCCCAGGGCAAGGTGCCGGGGGCGGCCGACGCCGAGTCCCTCTACGCGCACAGCCCCGCCGCGCAGTTCAGCGTCGGCGCCGAGGGCGTGCCGCTGCCGGCCGCGCGGCGCACCGCGCACTTCTCGGACAGCCAGGTCATCGCCGCCCTGAGCACCGCCAAGGACTACATCGTGGAGTCCTCGCTCTACCCGGCGGTCCTCACCGGCGGACAGATCCGCCCCGCGCGTGTCCTCGTCGACCCGGACCAACTCGACCAGTTCGACCAGAGCTTCGAGCACCCGACCGCCGACGGCCGGCACGAGCCCACCGGATGGCTGGTTCGCTTCGACCCCTCACGCGTCCAGCTGGCCGACCGCAAGATCCGTGTGCAGGGCACCCTGGCCGCTACCGAGATCGACTCGTCCACCCTCGAAGTCACCGCTGACGGAACCTTCGTCTACGCGCTGCGGCCCACCGGCACGACGGCCTCGGCCGGCTCCGGCGACCAGGCCCAGGTGTCCCTGTTCACCGTCCGCCGCGAGCTCCACTTCCGCTTCGACCGCGACGACCTGCGCATGCACCAGGCCCAGATCGTCGTCTCCTACGTCCAGGCCGGGCCCCTGTCCTGCGCCGAGGACTCCGTGACCCATCTGCGCCCCCTGCTCGCCGGCCAGACCGCCAAGGCGGGCGGCCCGGCCGGCACGGACCCGTACGCGACGGGCAGCGCGACGGCGCTGTGCGGGTCACTGGCGACTAGCGCGCAGCCGAAGGTGTGAGTTTCCCGAGTCCGAAGGTGTGAGTTTCCTGAATTTCCGCACCCTCGGGAGGCCGTGCTCGGAAGGTGCCGTGCACGGCCGTCGTACCTGAGCGAGGCTGCCGTACGTGAGTGAGGTCGGCCCCCGCCGTGAGGGCCGGCCCCGTCCGTAGGCTCGGTGGGTCCTCAGTCGCGCGGCGGTGTGTCGTCCGTGGGCGGCTGCTCGGTGCCGTTGGCCGAGCCCGACGGCGGCTCGTCCTGCGGGGTCGAACTCGCGAAGCCGCCGAAGCCGCGCCGCACTCGGCCGCCCAGGTCGCCCGCGCCGCCGGCGAAGTCGCTGACCAGCTTCATCAGCGGGTCCTTGGAGCTCTTGACGTTGCTGGCGTAGCTCGCCGCCGACTCGCGGAACGAGTCCGAGACCGAGGTGTCCTTGTCCTCGCTGCGCCGCGGGTAGTGGCCGTCCATGATCCGCTGGTAGTCGCGGGACTCGGCCCACTTCTTCAGCTCGGCCGCCCGCACGGTGGTGAACGGGTGGGAGCGGGGCAGCACGTTCAGGATCTTCAGCACCGAGTCGCGCAGGTCGCCGCCCGACTCGAACTCCTCGGCCTGCTTGAGGAAGGCATCCACGTTCATCTCGTGCAGGTGGTTGCCGCCGGCGATCTTCATCAGGCCGCGCATCGAGGCCCGCAGGTCCTGGCCGACCAGCAGACCCGCGCGGTCGGCGGACAGCTCCGACTTGCGGAACCACTCGCGCAGCGCCGTCACGATCGCCAGGATCGCGAGGTTGCCCAGCGGGATCCAGGCGACCTTCAGGGCGAGGTTGGTCAGGAACAGCAGGATCGTGCGGTACACGGAGTGGCCGGACAGCGCGTGGCCCACCTCGTGGCCGACGACCGCCCGCATCTCCTCCTCGTCGAGCAGCTCGACCAGGCCGGTGGTGACGACGATGATCGGCTCGTCCAGGCCGATGCACATCGCGTTGGGCTGCGGGTCCTGGGTGACGTACATCGGCGGGACCTTCTCCAGGTCCAGGATGTAACAGGCGTCCCGCAGCATGTCGTTGAGGTGCGCGAACTGCTGATCCGACACGCGCACCGAGTCGGACAGGAACAGCAGCCGCAGACTGCGCTCGGGCAGCAGTCCGCTGAGTGCCTTGAACACCGTGTCGAACCCGGTCAGCTTGCGCAGCGCCACCAGGGCGGAGCGGTCGGCCGGGTGCTCGTACGCACGCGAGGAGATCCCCGGGAAGCGCCTGCGCTGCCTGCTCGGCACGTTCTCGTGCCCGTTCTGCTCGTGGCCGTCTTCGGACATGTGGTCCCCCATGTGCGTGTGAGTGCCCTGAGTGCCCCCGAAGCAGAGCCCAGCCTAGGCGGATATACCGTGGACGGGCAGTACAGCGAAGGAGTCAACGCATGGAGCCCCATTCCGCAGCCGCCTGGCTCGCAGAGGCCGCGAACGCCGCCCCCCGGCAAGGATCGGGGGACCTGCTCAAGGTCGTACTGATCGTGATGTTCCTCGGCTGCATCCTGACCGCGTGGTTCCTGCTGCGCGGGTACAAACAGAAGGACGACTGAGGCGCCCGTCGAGTTCCCTGCCGACGCCCATGTCGCGTTCCCAATGGCGGAGTCGGCGTGATCGCCGCCGGGGCGCCCGCTTACCATGGGCCGACATCTTTATCCCGCCCACACCGGATAGGTTCTGCTGAAGATGAGCATCCACGGCACTGCTGCCCAGTTGGTCACTCTTGCCGCCGAGGGGGAGGGCGGGGGCAACCACGAGAGCCTCCAGCCGATCATCACCGGTGGCGGCGCGTTCATCGTCCTGATGCTCCTGCTGTGGATCACCACCCGCTTCAACCGCGACCGCTAGGTTCTGCCCGTTCTGTCCGCCGGACGGGTCTCGGGGCCTTCACACCGGGCCGGTAGGGTCTGCACGCATGGGAGAGCAGGACATGCCTACCGGTCCGGCGAACGACACGACGCGTGGCACGGAGATCCGAATGGCGAACGGCCCGCGCAACAACGGCCCGTCGAACCCCGGCAAGCGCCGTCTCGGCGTCATGGGCGGAACGTTCGACCCGATCCACCACGGGCACCTCGTGGCGGCCAGTGAGGTCGCCGCGCAGTTCCACCTGGACGAGGTGATCTTCGTCCCGACCGGTCAGCCGTGGCAGAAGACCGACCGCAAGGTCGCGCTGGCCGAGGACCGCTACCTGATGACGGTCATCGCGACCGCCGAGAACCCCCAGTTCTCGGTGAGCCGTATCGACATCGACCGCGGCGGCCCCACCTACACGACGGACACCCTGCGCGACCTGCGTGCGCTCAACCCCGACGCGGACCTGTTCTTCATCACCGGCGCCGACGCCCTCGGCGCGATCCTGACCTGGCGGGACGCGGAGGAACTGTTCTCCCTCGCGCACTTCATCGGGGTCACCCGCCCCGGCCACACGCTGACCGATCCGGGCCTCCCGGAGGGCGGCGTCTCGCTGATCGAGGTTCCCGCACTGGCCATCTCCTCCACAGACTGCCGTGCGAGAGTCGCGAAGGGAGATCCCGTCTGGTACCTGGTGCCCGACGGAGTCGTGCGCTATATCGACAAGCGCGAGCTGTACCGCGGCGAGTGAGCCGAGAGGGGCACCGGTGAACGACCGATACGACGCCGGGTACGGCGGCGACCAGTACGAACTCGTCGGCTACGACGAATACAACCAACCTGTCTACCGGCAGGTCCCGGCCCAGCAGACCCAACAGCCCCCGCAGCAGCAGCCGTACGACCCGTACGGGCAGCAGCAGCAACAGGGCTACGCCTACGACCCGTACGCGACCGGCACCCAGCAGCAGCCGCCCCAGTACGACACGGGCACCCAGCAGCCTCCCGCCCAGCAGCCCTACGACACGGGCCGGCAGGCGCCCCAGTCCGGCTACGACCCGTACGCCACCGGGACGACGACGGCCTACGACCCCTACGGGCAGACCGCGGCCAGCGGACAGCAGCCCCGGGTCGCCGAGCAGACCGCGTACATCCCGCAGCAGTCCGGGCCGGCCGAGGACACGGAAGCCCCGAAGGCCCCGGAGGCGGGTGAACGGGACTACCGCACCGAGCAGTTCGCGTTCGTGGAGGAGCCGACCGACGACTCCGAGGACGTCATCGACTGGCTGAACTTCACCGAGAACCGCACCGAGCGCCGCGAGGAGGCCAAGCGCCGTGCCCGCGGCCGCATGGTCGCCCTCGTCGTGGTCCTCGCGCTGGTCGCGGCCGGCGGTGTCGGCTACCTCTGGTACGCCGGGAAGCTCCCCGGAGTGTCCTCGTCATCCTCGAAGTCCGGCACCACGACGGCCGCGGGCGCCCAGAACCGCGACGTGATCGTCGTCCACCTGCACAACACCGCGAAGGGCGGCACCTCTTCGGTGCTGCTCGTCGACAACACCACCCTGAAGCAGGGCACCACCGTGCTGCTGCCCAACTCCCTCGCGCTCACGGACGACGACGGCAACACGACGACGCTGGCCAAGTCGGTGGACGACGACGGCACCTCCGGGACCGTCGACCAGCTCAACACGGTCCTCGGCACCGACATCGAGGGCACCTGGCGGCTGGACACCCCCTACCTCCAGAACCTGGTCGACCTCGTCGGCAACATCGACATCGACACCAACGCCGACGTGCCCGACCCGGCCGCCACGAAGAAGAACGCGGCGCCCCTCGTCAACAAGGGCAAGGACCAGACCCTCAGCGGCAAGATGGCCGTCGCCTACGCCACCTACCGCGCGTCCGGCGAGGCGCAGAACGCTCAGCTGGAGCGGTTCGGCCAGGTCATGCAGGGCGTGCTGCGCCAGCTGACCTCGGACCCGACGGCGGCGACCACCACCGTGCAGACGCTGGCCCAGATCCTGGACCCGCCCCTCACCGACAAGGACCTCGGCACCTTCCTCGCCAAGCTCGCCGACCTCGCCAAGAGCGGCGACTACAAGACGGCCCTGCTGCCCGTCCAGAACGACGGCACCCTGACCGCGCAGGCCTCGGCCAGCGTCGTCAAGGACATCCTCGGCGGCACCGCGAAGAGCCCCGACGAGGGTTCGGCGGTCCGGGTCGCCGTCCAGAACGCCACCGGCGTGAAGGACGACACCGAGAAGGCCCGTGTCGTCCTCCTCAACGGCGGCTTCACCTTCCTGGAGGCCGGTACACCCTCCACGACCTCGGCCACGTCCAAGATCACGTACTCCGACGCGGCCGACAAGGAGAACGCCACCGAGGTCGCCAAGACCCTGGGCCTGCCCACCAGCACCGTGACCAAGGGCACAGTCTCCGCGAACGCGGACGTCTCGGTGGTCCTCGGAGAGGACTACAAGCCGTCGTCGTCCTCGTGACGTCGTCGTGACGGAGAGCATGCCCCGGAGGCCGGAGCCGGTGTCCGGACCGGCGTCCGGGGCATGATCCGTTATTCACGTGGGGGGCCGTCCGCGGTCCGTGAGACCCTTGAGGTCTGTTGACCGCCGACCGAAAGCCGCGTAGTGACCGCCACTGACCGCTCCATCGAGCTCATCTCCGCCGCCGCCCAGGCGGCCGCCGACAAGCTCGCGCACGACATCATCGCCTACGACGTCAGCGACGTGCTGTCGATCACGGACGCCTTCCTGCTGGCCTCCGCTCCCAACGACCGTCAGGTCAAGTCGATCGTCGACGAGATCGAGGAGCGGCTGGGCAAGGAACTCGGCGCCAAGCCGGTGCGCCGCGAGGGCGACCGCGACGCCCGCTGGATCCTGCTCGACTACGTCGACATCGTCGTCCACGTCCAGCACAGCGAGGAGCGCGTCTTCTACGCCCTGGAGCGGCTGTGGAAGGACTGCCCCGAGCTGGAACTCCCGGCCGAGGCCAAGGCCACCCGCGGCAAGGCTGCCGAGCACGCCAAGCTGCAGTCCGAGGAGGACGCCTCCGAGTTCGGGGAGGTGCGGTGACCGCCGGGGCCGACGGCCGCAAGGCGGGCCGGGGCCGCCGCGTCATCCTGTGGCGCCACGGCCAGACCGCGTGGAACGTGGAGCGCCGCTTCCAGGGCACCACGGACGTCGAACTCACCGAGACCGGCATCGGCCAGGCCCGCCGTGCCGCCCGGCTGCTGGCCTCCCTCAAGCCGGACGCGATCGTCGCCTCCGACCTGAAGCGGGCGGCGAACACGGCCGCCGAACTGGCCGCCCTCGCAGACCTCGACGTCATCCACGACGAGGGCCTGCGGGAGACCTACGCGGGCGTCTGGCAGGGACTGACGCACGAGGAGATCATCGCCCGCCACGGCGAGGAGTACGCCGCGTGGAAGCGCGGTGAGCCGGTGCGCCGCGGCGGCGGCGAACTGGAGACCGAGGTCGCCGACCGGGCCGCCCCCGTCGTGCTGCGGCACGCCGAGAAGCTGCCCGAGGACGGCACCCTCGTGGTGGTCAGCCACGGCGGCACGATCCGCACCACCATCGGGCGTCTCCTCGGTCTGGAGTCCCAGCACTGGGAGAGTCTCGGCGGCCTCTCCAACTGCTGCTGGTCCGTGCTCGGCGAGGGCGCCCGCGGCTGGCGCCTGCTGGAACACAACGCCGGCACGCTCCCGGAACCGGTGCTCGGCGACGACGACTGAGCGGCCCTCCAAGGCCCCGACCCCGGATTTCACTTTCCGGCAGGTCGCAGGCTAAAGTTCTTCTTGTTCGCCCGCCGAGCGGGAAGAACACAAGGGGCTATAGCTCAGTTGGTAGAGCGCCTGCATGGCATGCAGGAGGTCAGGAGTTCAATTCTCCTTAGCTCCACAGATCGACACTCTTGAGTTGTCAAGGATCGAGAGTCGTCCACGATCGAATCGATGAGATCCCATCCCTTTCAGGGGTGGGATCTTTTCGTCGCTGTCAGCGCCTGCGCGCGGAGCCGAGTCTCCTCGTCGGCCGGGGTGTAGACCACGATCCGGCATTCCGGCATGCCGTTGACCGACAACGACACCGACGTCATCCGCATCTCGCCCACCTCCGCGTGCCGGAACGTCTTCACCCGCCGCCCCGGCTCCGCCACGTCCCCGCTCTTCCACAGCCGCGCGAAGAGCGGACTCGACGCCGACAGCCCGCGTATGAACTCCTCCCAGGCGGGCTCGCCGGTATGCACTCCGTAGGCCGAGCGCAGAGTCGCCACCATCACCGGTAGCTCCGTCTCCCGGTACAGCAGCGGACACTCCTCCGCCGGCACCGTGAACAGCTTCCACAACACGTTCGGCATCGGGCCCGACGGCAGCGGCTCCGGCCAGAACACCGTCCGGTAGGGGGAGTTGGTGGCGAGGATGTCGTACCGCGAGTTGTAGACCACCGCCGGGCGTGGCTCGAGGGCGTCGAGGATGCCCTGGATCTCCGGCCCCACCGACCGCGCGATCACTTCCGGAGGGTGCGCGTACGGCACCTCGGCCAGGTGATACAGATGTTCGCGCTCCGGCGCGTCGAGCCGGAGTGTGCGCGCCACGGCGTCCAGCACCTGCGCCGACGCGTTGATCGGCCGTCCCTGTTCGAGCCACGTGTACCAGGTGACGCCCACTCCGGAGAGCTGCGCGACCTCCTCGCGGCGCAGTCCCGGCGTGCGGCGTCGAAAACCCGGCGGCATGCCGACGTCGTGCGGTGTCACCCGGGCGCGCCTGCTGCGAAGAAACGCGGCCAGCTCGGGCCGGCGGCGCTGTGTCGTCCCCATCCCCATCGTCACATCCCCCATGTTCGACGCCCGACCCGGTCCGTGCCAGGTGCTGCCAGTACCAGCATCAGCGGGCTCTCGGCACCCGTACCGGAGCGCCCCCACGCTCGACCGCATGACGACATCACCCCGGACGGAACCGGATTCCGCACCCGTTCCAACTCCTGCCACCAGTAAAGACCCCGGCACTGACAATCGCCGCGGGCCGATGCTCGCGGTGCTGCTCGCGGCCCTGTTCATGGCGCTGCTCGACGTGTTCATCGTGAACGTCGCCGCCCCCACCATCGGCACCGAACTCCACGCGTCCGGCGCCGACTTGCAACTGGTGATCGCCGGCTACACCATCACGTACTCGGTGCTGCTGATCACCGGCGCCCGGCTCGGCGACTGGCTCGGTCACGCCCGGGTCCACCTCGCCGGGCTTGCCCTGTTCACCACCGCCTCGCTCGCCTGCGGGCTGGCCCAGGGCTCGACCGAGCTGATCGTGTTCCGCCTGATCCAGGGGTCCGGATCGGCGCTGATGATCCCTCAGGTGCTCAGCCTGATCCAGCGGAACTTCGTCGGCGAGGCCCGGATGCGGGCGCTCGGCGTCTACTCGGCGGTCATCGCCGTCGGCGCCGCGGCCGGGCAGATCCTCGGCGGTGTCCTGGTCAGCGCCGACCTGTTCGGCACGAGCTGGCGACCGGTGTTCCTCGTCAACGTGCCCGTGGGAGTCGTACTCCTGTTCCTCGGCCGGCGCGTGCTGCCGCGGGACGCCGGGGCGGAGCCGGAGCGCGCGCGGGCCTTCGACGTGCCGGGTCTTGTGCTGCTCGCCTCGGCGGTCTCGCTGCTGACGGTGCCGCTGGTGCTGGGGCAGGAGGAGGACTGGCCGACGTGGTCGTGGCTGTCGCTGATCGCGGCGGCGGTGCTTTTCGCGGCGTTCTGCGTGTACGAGTCCCGGCTCGCCCGGCGTGGGGGAGCGCCGCTGATCGCACCACGTGTGCTGCGTCACCCGGGCATGGGTCTCGCCGTCTTCCGGATCCTGGCCGTGATGGCCGTCAACGCCGGTTTCCTGTTCGCGCTCACCCTGCACGTCCAGGGCGGCCTCGGCTTCAGCGCGCTGCGTGCCGGTCTCACCTTCGCGCCGACCGCGGTCGTCTTCGGAGTGGTCGGTCTCACCTGGCGCAGGTGGCCGACGGCCTGGCAGCGTGCGCTGACTCCACTCGGATTCGTGATCACGCTGCCGTCCATCCTGGGAGTCGGCCTGGCGTTCGAAGGCGGCGACCGCGGCGGGGCCGTACTGTACGTGGCGTACGTCGGCGTGGGGGCCGGGCTCGCGCTCGCCTTCAGTCCGACGCTGACGCGGGCCCTCGCGACGGTGCGGCCCGAGGACGCGGCGGACGCCAGCGGTCTGCTCTCCACGGTCGCGCAGCTGGGTCAGCTGATCGGGGTCGCGGTTTTCGGCACACTGTTCTTGAACCGGCTTGAGTCACTTGGGGCCCCGGGGGCGTATACCTCTGCGGAGGCGCTTTTGGCGTGCATGTTCGCGCTGGCGGGGACGGCCGCGGTGGGGGCCGTGTCCGGACTGGTACTGAGGCGTCGCTGACCGTATTGGTCCGGCCGTGGCAGAATCAAACGGCCGGAGGGGGCGCGGCCCGACGGGAGGGAGTAGCGATGCCTGCGAGCATCATCGAGGAGGTCGACCACCTCTTCGATGCGGCGTTGATACGGGATACGATCACCCGCCTGAGCTGCCCTTCCTGCGGTTCCGCCCACGTGGCCCAAGTCCTCGGTGACAACGGCGGAGTTTCCTACGTGTGCACGGCCTGCGGCCACAGCTGGAGCTGATCGATGGGTGCACACAGGCGAAAGTGCGACTGGTGCGGCAGTGGGACGCCGATCGTCCGTGACATGGAACCGGTGAATCCCGACTACCAGTACTGGTGCGAGGAGTGCGCGCGGGCGCTGATCATAAAAGGCGACCCGATCGAGACGTACCGCGAACTCGAGGGTGAGCCGATCTACGGTCGACTCCTGGAAGAGCACTGCACATTGAAACGGTTCTATTCGTTCGTCACCGCTTGACTGGGGCCGGGACCCCGCGAGAGGAGGTCCCGGCGATCACGGTCACGACCAGGGGGACGGAAACGATTTGGTGGTGCACCGGGTCCACCGGTAATGTTGGCGTCGCCGCCGGGGAGACCTGGTAGCACACCGCACGGGGCTATAGCTCAGTTGGTAGAGCGCCTGCATGGCATGCAGGAGGTCAGGAGTTCAATTCTCCTTAGCTCCACAGAAGTCGAAGGCGGGTCATCCCACGGGATGACCCGCCTTCGGTGTGTTCAGGGGGAGTTGGTGCCGTTCATGGAACGGCGGGCCGCCTTCTTCTTAAGAAGGGGGCGGCCCGCCGTCCGTGTGCTCAGCGGCCCAGGGCCCGCCGGCCGCGGCCCTGGGAGAGGACCGGCAGGTTGCGGGACGGGCCCTTGTCCCGCGCGGTCTCCTCCTCCAGGCGTAGCGCGAGCGCCGGGCAACGGCGCACCGCGCGGAGCGCCTTCGCCTCCGCGTACCGCGGCACCTGGGCCTGCGCGACGGTGGGGAAGCCGTCGGCGCCGAGTTCGAAGACCTCCGGGAGGATGTCCGCGCACAGACCGTGGCCCCGGCACAGCGTCCAGTCGACGTAGATCTTCTGACGGCTGGGACCGTTGTCCTCGGCCTCCGCGCCGCTCGTGATGCCCGCCGGGACCTGTCCGCCCTCGAAGAGCGGCAGAACGCCCTCCACGGGCCTTCCGCAGCCGTTTCCGAGGACGTGGGCGGCGAGGTCGTCCGTGAACGCCTTGATGGTCGACTCCAGGAACATCGCGGAGCCGTCCGGGTGCGAGCACGCGCCGCGCCGCTTCACGGCCTTGGCGACCTGCTTCAGCGCCTCCAGGGCGGCCGGGCCGCCGCCGTTGAGGATGTCCTCCATGCCGCGCGCGGCGGCCGGCAGACCGAGGTAGCAGGGACCGCACTGTCCCGCGCTCTCGTCGGCCAGCCACTGGGCCACGCGCAGTGACTCGCCCAGGGGGCAGGTCTCCTGGGTGATCGGCATGATGGCGCCCGCGCCGAGCGCACCGCCCACCGCGTCCAGGGAGTTGCGGGAGACGATCGCCTCGTTGACCGTCGCGGCGTCGATCCACTTGCCGTGGTAACCGCCCGTCAGCACACCCTGGGGGACCGGCGGAGCGCCGGCCAGCTGAAGGACGTAGCGCAGCGGTACGCCTGTGGGGACCTCGATCACCATGGGGCGGGCGACCGCTCCGGACACCGTGAGCATGACGGTGCCGGGCTCGTCGTAGAGGCCGGTGTTGCCGTAGCGCTCGGGGCCGATACGGGCGGCGATGGCGAGTTGGGCGAACGTCTCGGCGTTCGACAGCAGGGTGGGGGCGCCGCCGACGCCGTTCTGGGAGGCGCTGACCTTGCGGCCGGGCGGGATCGCCGGGCCGCCGTCGATCGAGCGGATCAGCGACGCGGCCGCGCCGGTGACCATGCGGACCGGGTTGCGCTGGACGAACGCCTTCAGTGCCGAGCGGCGGGTGTTGCTCAGGCCGCGTTCGGAGAGTGCGGCCTCCATGGAGCGCTGCGTCGACTCACGGGTGACCCCCACCACGAGCGTGCGGGCACCCAGGGCCTCGGCGACCAGGAGGGCGCCGTCCAGGATGAGGTGCGGGGCACGGTTGATGAGCACCGTGTCCTTGCGGCAGGCCGGCTCGTCCTCGCTGCCGTTGACGACGACGACCGGTCGTACGCCGCGTTTGATCGCCGCTTCGGCGACCGAGCGCAGCTTCTTGTGGAAGGGGAAGCCCGCGCCGCCGCGGCCCTTCAGGTTGATGGCCTCGGAGAGCTTCGCGAGCTGCTCCCCGCCCATCGGTTCGAGCGGCCCGTGCACCTTCAGGTGCATGGGCAGGTCGAGTCTCTCGACAAGGTCGAAGCCAGACGTGAGCTGCGGAAGCCCGACCACGCGGACTTCTGGGACGTCGGGCAGGGCCTCGTTCACCTATAGCCTCCGGAAGGCGTGTTCCAAGGTTCGCCCGAGCCGCCCTGCGCGTCGAAGTCGTACGACGCGTTGGGCGTTTGATCAGTGGCGGGACCGCTGTTGTACGTGTCATTGGGGTTGTACGTACCGGAGGCACCGTTCGACTCACCGGTGTCGTACACGTATCCCTCGCCGTACCCGCCCGTGTTCGCGTTGTTGTTGTACGTGGGGATGTTGTAACCGGTGTCCTGGAGCGGGTCGTAGGCCGACGGGGGCGCCTCGCCGACCGGCGGCGGCGACGGGATCGGCCAGCTGCCGGAGGTACTGCCGCCGCTGTCCGCGCGCGGGACGGCCTGCGTGTTCTGTATGTCCATCGGCACGTTCATGCGCGAGGTCTGGTCGGTGATGAACGGCATCTGACCGGTGGACTCCGGCGTGGCGGTGCGGTAGGCGGCCGCGAAACTGTTCGTGTCGGCCTCCGGGGTCATGGACCTCGTCTCGTACGCGCCGGCGGGGTCCACGCGCGGCATCGACCCGGTCTCGGTGAACGAGGGCTGCCGCGCGGCCCGTCGGCCCTCGGCCGGACGCCTGCTCTCGTAGCCCGGCAGTCCGGACTCGGCCGCGCGGCCGCGGCTCGCGTCGAGTTCGTCGAGACCCGGCCGCTCCTCGTTGCCCAGGAGCCTGGCGACCTTGTCGGCGAACTTGCGCTTGAACGGGCGGGGCGCCGAGCGCAGGGCGAGGGCGGCGGCGACCCCGACCAGGCACAGCTCGTACGAGATCATGAAGAACGGCTTCGCCGCGCGGCCCGCGAACAGGCCGTGGACCAGCGCCGCGCACCAGGCCGGGTAGGCCAGCATGTGCATCGCGCGCCAGCGGGCGGCGACCGGCGCGGGGGACGCGAACTGGTTGCGCAGGGCGCCGGTGATGCCCACGAAGATCATGAGCAGCCCGCCCAGGGAGCCGAGGCCGATGAGCCCGGCGCTGCCCTTCACGCCGAGGCTGAAGGGGATCAGCGCGGCGATCAGGACGGTGTGGTCGAGCGCCAGCTTGACCGTGATGTGCACCACGAGGAACGCGATCGAGCCGACGGCGGTCACCCGGTGGATGCCCTGCGCCACGATCCGCTGGCGGATGTTGAGGATGACCCGGTCCTGGGCGACGAGCCCCCAGATCACCGAGCAGGAGAGGGAGACGAGCGAGAGGACGCCCGCACCAAAGTTGAGGAAGTCCTGTACCTGGCTGCCTCCGGCCAGCACGAACACGGGTATGAAGATCAGGACGACGAGGCTCACCACGCCATAGGCCGAGCGGCCCGGCTTGGGGAGCGAACTGGTACTACGACGAGGGTTCATGGGGGCAACTCCGAGCAGTATCGGGAAAGCGGTCCCGCTGCCGAACTCTAAGTGGCTCCATACCGGTGGGTACGAGGTTTGAGTTATTGCGTTGTTATCAAACGACAATGCGCTTGCTGTGATGTCCCGTAGTGGGTGGTACGCGAAGGTAATCCTTGAACTGGGGTCAGTCCACGCCGCTGTGGACAGGGTGCCAAGGGTGATACGGAAGCGCGTCGCGTTGTGCTCAAGGGCTGCGGTACTCTGACGCCATGCGTGCCGTACGCCTTCTGCTTAGCGAGCCGCGCTGATCAGTCCCGACCACCGGTGAACGGTGAGGTCGGAATCAGCGCGGCGTCCCCTCCTGTGCGAGGGGATTTTTCATTTGCTGGACGTCACATGGTGGATGTCACAGCCTGAAATGTCGCAGCCGCTGGCAGAGACGATCGATGGAGCTTTGAGGATCATGAGCGAGACGAACCCCGCTGCCGCCGCCGAGGTGGTCGCCCCGCACCGCTACACGGCCGCGATGGCCGCGGACATCGAGGCACGCTGGCAGGACTTCTGGGACGCCGAGGGCACCTACGAGGCGCCGAACCCGAGCGGTGACCTGGCCGACGACCCCGAACTGGCCGCCCGCCCCAAGAAGTTCATCATGGACATGTTCCCGTACCCCTCCGGTGCGGGCCTGCACGTCGGCCACCCCCTGGGCTACATCGCCACCGATGTGTTCGCCCGGTTCCAGCGGATGACCGGCCACAACGTGCTGCACACCCTGGGCTTCGACGCCTTCGGCCTGCCCGCCGAGCAGCACGCCGTCCAGACCGGCGAGCACCCCAGGATCACCACCCTGGCCGCCATCACCAACATGAAGTCCCAGCTGCGTGCGCTGGGCCTGGGCCACGACAAGCGCCGGTCGTTCGCCACGATCGACCCCGGGTACTACAAGTGGACCCAGTGGATCTTCGTCCAGATCTTCAACTCCTGGTACGACGACGAGGCCGACAGGGCCCGCCCGATCGCCGAGCTGATCGCCCAGTTCGAGACCGGTGAGCGAGCCGTACCGGGACACACGCGCGCGTGGCACGAGCTGAGCGCCACCGAACGTGCCGACGTCCTGGGCGAGTTCCGCCTGGCGTACGCCTCCGACGCGCCCGTCAACTGGTGCCCCGGCCTGGGCACCGTGCTGGCCAACGAGGAGGTCACCGCCGACGGCCGCTCCGAGCGCGGCAACTTCCCCGTCTTCAAGGCCAAGCTGCGCCAGTGGAACATGCGCATCACCGCCTACGCCGACCGGCTGCTGGCGGACCTGGAGGAGCTGGACTGGCCCGAGGCCATCAAGCTGCAACAGCGCAACTGGATCGGCCGCTCCGAGGGCGCCCGCGTCGACTTCCCCGTGGACGGCGAGAACATCACCGTCTTCACCACCCGCCCGGACACCCTGTTCGGCGCGACCTACATGGTGCTGGCGCCCGAGCACCCGCTGGTCGACAAGTTCACGCCGGGCGCCTGGCCCGAGGGCACGCGCGACGCGTGGACCGGCGGTCACGCCACCCCGGCGGAGGCCGTCGCCGCGTACCGCGCGCAGGCCGGCACCAAGTCCGACGTGGAGCGGCAGACCGAGGCCAAGGAGAAGACCGGCGTCTTCACCGGCGCGTTCGCGACCAACCCGGCCAACGGCGAGCGGCTGCCCGTCTTCATCGCCGACTACGTACTGATGGGCTACGGCACCGGCGCGATCATGGCCGTCCCGGCGGGCGACCAGCGCGACTTCGACTTCGCGCGCGCCTTCGAGCTGCCGATCAACTGCATCGTCGAGCCGACCGACGGCCGCGGCATCGACACGTCGACATGGGAGAACGCCTTCGGGTCGTACGACGCGAAGATCATCAACTCCTCGAACGGCGACATCTCCCTGGACGGCCTGCCGGTGGCCGAGGCCAAGGCCCGCATCACGGAGTGGCTGGCCCGCAAGGGCATCGGCGAGGGCACCGTCAACTTCCGCCTGCGCGACTGGCTGTTCAGCCGCCAGCGCTACTGGGGCGAGCCCTTCCCGATCGTCTACGACGAGGACGGCATCGCGCACTCGCTGCCCGAGTCGATGCTGCCCCTGGAGCTGCCGGAGGTCGAGGACTACTCGCCGCGCACCTTCGACCCGGACGACGCGAACACGTCCCCGGAGACGCCCCTGTCCCGCAACGAGGACTGGGTCGCCGTCACCCTGGACCTGGGCGACGGCCGCGGCCCCCAGAAGTACCGCCGCGAGACCAACACCATGCCGAACTGGGCCGGTTCGTGCTGGTACGAACTGCGCTACCTGGACCCGCACAACGACCAGAAGCTGGTCGACCCGGCCATCGAGCAGTACTGGATGGGCCCGCGCGCGGGGATGCCGCACGGCGGCGTCGACCTGTACGTCGGCGGCGCCGAGCACGCCGTACTGCACCTGCTGTACGCGCGCTTCTGGTCCAAGGTGCTGTTCGACCTGGGGCACATCTCGTCCCCGGAGCCGTTCCACAAGCTGTTCAACCAGGGCATGATCCAGGCCTACGTCTACCGGGACAGCCGGGGCTTCCCGGTGCCGGCCGCCGAGGTGGAGGAGCGCGACGGCGCCTACTACCACCAGGGCGAGAAGGTCTCCCGGCTGCTGGGCAAGATGGGCAAGTCCCTGAAGAACGCGGTCACTCCGGACGAGATCTGCGACGAGTACGGCGCCGACACCCTGCGCCTGTACGAGATGGCCATGGGCCCGCTGGACGTGTCCCGGCCGTGGGACACGCGCGCGGTGGTGGGTCAGTACCGGCTGCTGCAGCGGCTGTGGCGCAACGTCGTCGACGAGACGACCGGTGAGGTCACGGTCGTCGACATCGAGGACGCCGACATCGACGTGGACACGCTGCGTGCCCTGCACAAGGCGATCGACGGTGTGCGCCAGGACTTGGAGGGGCTGCGGTTCAACACCGCCATCGCCAAGGTCACCGAGCTGAACAACCACCTGACCAAGGCGGGCGGCGCGGTGCCGCGCTCGGTCGCCGAGTCGCTGGTGCTGCTGATCGCGCCGCTGGCCCCGCACGTCGCCGAGGAGCTGTGGCGCAAGCTGGGCCGCACCGACACGGTCGTCCACCAGGATTTCCCGGTCGCCGACCCGGCGTACGTCGTCGACGAGAGCGTGACCTGCGTCGTGCAGATCAAGGGCAAGGTCAAGGCGCGCCTGGAGGTCTCGCCGACGATCTCCGAGGCCGAGCTGGAGAAGGTCGCGCTGGCCGACGAGAAGGTCGTCGCCGCGCTGGAGGGCGCGGGCATCCGCAAGGTCATCGTGCGGGCGCCGAAGCTGGTGAACATCGTTCCGGCGTAGTCCTGCGCAGTTTTTCGCCGGGATCGGTGCGAGCGCCTCGGGGTAGTCCCCTACGGGCAGGTCCAGGGTTCCTGTGGAACTCCGGACCTGCCCGTTGCGTTTACCGTTGAAGAGCGGCGCGGCGTGTGCCGCCCGGAGCCGGTGGAGGAGCGTTGGAAGCCGTGATCGCAGTCTTCGCCCTTCTCTTCCTGCTGTTCGTGGTCGTAGGCGGCTATGCGGCGGTCAAGGCGATCGGCGCGGCCAAGCGAGGCGTCGACCGCACGGTCGCGCAGGCCCGGCGCTCGGTCGAGGACCACACCCTGCGCGCCAAGTCCTTCGCCCAGCCCGGACCGCAGGGACAGGTGGCCCAACTCCGGCTCGCGCTGCGCACGTCGATGCGCGCGACCCAGGACGCGCTGCACGCGGGCGTGACCGAGGACGAGTCGCTCAAGGAGTCCCTGGGCCTCTTCGAGCGGCTCAGCGCGCACGGCCGTGAACTCGACGGCGAGCTCAGGCGCCTGGAGTCCGAGCCGGACCGCAGGACCCTCGCCGAGCGGCTGCCCGCCCTGCGCGAGCGCACCGAGCGCATCACGAAGTCGGCGGACTCGCTGCGCTGGGCGGCCCGCGACCGTGCCGGCCGCTTCGCGGAGGACGACCTGGACACGCTGAGCGCCCAGATAGACATGGAGGCCGGTGCCCTGCGGCACTGGACGAAGTCGGAGCACACGACACCTCCGTGGCCCGAGGCCCCGCCCGCCGACGCCACGACGGGCCGGCAGACCTGGCCGGAGCCCCCGCGTTCCCGTCCCGCCGCCGATGAGCCTGCCCCGTCCGCCATCACCCCGCCGGGACGACGCCCCGTCTACCCTTGGCAGAAGAAACCCCGCCCCGAGAGCACGACTTGATCGGGCGGCGCGGCATGAAGGTGCGGGACGGTGTGAGTGCGCGGCATGGGGTGAGCGTGCGGCACGGCGTGAGCATGTGGCACGGTGTGATCCGTCCGGTTCCGGCCCAGGTGAGAGGGGTCGGGCTGCCGCCCGGCCGCTACGGCAGGTAACCTCCAGCTCATGTCCCGCCATGTCGCGATCGTCACCGATTCAACGGCCTACCTGCCGCCGCTGACGATGGAGCGCCACGGCATCACAGCGGTGCCGTTGACCGTGGTTCTCGGCGACCGGGCGCTCGAAGAGGGCACCGAGATCTCGACCCGCTCGCTGGCCCAGGCCCTGCAGAAGCGCCGTCCGGTCACCACCTCGCGCCCCAGCCCCCAGCTCTTCGCGGAGACCTACCGCAAGGTCGCCGAGTCCGGCGTCACCGGCATCGTCTCCCTCCACCTCTCCGCCGAACTCTCGGGCACCTACGACGCGGCGGTCGTCGCCGCGCGTGAGGCACCGGTGCCGGTGCGGGTCGTGGACACCGGGATGGTCGCGATGGCACTCGGCTTCTGCGCACTCGCCGCGGCCGAGACGGCGGAGGCGGGCGGCACGGTGGACGAGGCGGTCACAGCCGCGGAGAAGCGGGCCGCCGGCACCTCCGCCTACTTCTACGTCGACACCCTCGACTATCTGCGCCGGGGCGGCCGTATCGGCGCCGCGCAGGCCCTGTTGGGCTCCGCGCTCGCCGTGAAACCGCTGCTCCAGCTGGAGGGCGGGCGCATCGAACTCCTGGAGAAGGTACGGACGGCGTCGAAGGCGATCGCCCGCCTTGAGGAGCTGGCGGCGGACCGGGCGGGCAGTGCGCAGGTCGACATCGCTGTCCACCATCTCTCCGCGCCTGAGCGGGCGTCGGCGCTCGCGGATCGGTTGCGGGCGCGGGTGCCGGGGCTGGCCGATCTGCATGTGAGTGAGGTCGGGGCGGTGATCGGGGCACATACCGGGCCCGGGTTGTTGGGGGCTGTGGTTTCGCCTCGGTGACGGGG